>JAAHHL010000312.1 GCA_010672185.1 Caldora sp. SIO3E6
TGTTTTTTTCTTTTGCTTACTGTTCTATGTTCCATTACTGATATTTATTATCAATTTCTGAATTACTGAATAGGCACGGGGACACGGGGACGTGGAATACGAAGTAATGAGCATTAGAAGGCAGGAGGCAGGAGGCAGGAGGCAGGAGTAACAAGAGTTTTTCTTGCCTAAAAATAAGGTTAGAAACTAGTCATATCAAGCAACTCAGGCATCTTGTTGTCATTTTTAGTTTCTCAAGAGTAATGAGTGATGAGTTACGCCTTCACTACCCATACTATTCTCATCCAACATATAAACTGGCTACATATTCTCCATAACCGTTATAAGGGAGGGTAGGACGTTTTTCCCAGGATAAACCCGGTCCTTTGCTGATAAATTTTTCCGTCGCTTGTGACCAACGGGGGTGAGGTTTGTTAGGATTCACATTACCTTCAAAATCATATTCGTGGGAATCGATGGTATTCCAGTAGGTGGCTGGCTGGGTTGCCAAAAACTCAATTTTGACGATAGATTTAGCTCCCTTGAAGCCATATTTCCACGGCAATACAGCACGAATTGGTGCGCCATGCTGCTTTGGTAGAATATGACCGTAGATGCCAAGAGCAAAAAAGGCTAATTCATTGGCCATTTCCTCAATACGTAAGCCTTCTGTGTAGGGCCAAGGCAAGGAACCAATGTGTAACCCAGGTCCAGGGGTAATTTCGGAGTCGTAGAAGGAAGTAAATCGTACAAATTTGGCTTGGGCAGTCGGTTCCACTGCTGCTATCAGCGACTTCATGGGGAAACCAATCCAGGGTAGCACCATTGACCAGGCTTCAACGCAACGGAAGCGATAGATACGTTCCTCTATGGGAAATTCTTTCTTGAGGTCATCTATATCATAAGTGCGAGGATTGTTTACCAAACCGGTAACTTCCACCTTCCAGTCTTCCGTTGGTAACTTTTGGGCTTTAGGCCAAATTGACTTGTTTCCGCCAAACTCATAGAAGTTATTGTACCTGCCAGCTAGGGACTGGTCTGTCATCAGTCGGTCAACCTGTGCAAAAGCAGGATTAGTCTCCACTGGCTTTAAACTAGCTGTGTCTAAAGATGCTGCTAATGCGCTATTGGCTTCCGAGGATTGTTCACAACCTAAAATTGGCATGATACTTGCCCCCAAGGTTGCACCCACTAAGGTTTTCAGCAGGCGACGCCGGTTAAAATAAGCTGTTTCTGAGGTTACTTGCGACTCTGGTATCTCCCAGGATTTGGGCAGGCGGATAATGGTCATTGGAGGCATTGTATGGGGTTAGTACTATTCTAGTGGACTGACACAGCTAAAAATGTGGTTTAGAAACCGGTTGGGGAATTTAGAATTTAAGAATGTAGTGCGATCGCGTAGCGTGTGCGTAGCACAAACATCTTGCTCGATTTTTATATACCTCTAGCGAGCGAGACGCTCGCACTACATCTATTACCAATTTCCCTTAGTATAGGATTTACCCAATTCCTGGAGATCTTTAGATGCAATTAGACCGTATCACGACTAATCCTACTTGCATGAATGGGCAACCATGCATTCGTAATCTTCGTCTTACTGTCCGCCGAGTTATTGAATTACTAGCAACCTATCCCAACCGAGAGGAACTATACCAAGAGTTTCCTGAATTGGAAAATGAGGATATCCAACAAGCTCTCATCTATGCCTCCACTTACCTTGATGATCGCATTGTAGAGCTATCTTCAAATTATGAGACTGTTGCTTGACCAAGGTTTAACTCGCTCTGCGTCAATTTTACTATTGGCAAGATACTATGCTTTAGACTTATAACAAGCGATCGCCGAGGATACCAATGAGCTGATTGCGTCAACACTGAAACTAAGATTTAAGTGAATTTTGGGGAGGATATCTAAGAATGCAAATCACTATCGAAATACCCGATGAAATGGCACACCACATAGAAGCAAAATGGGGTAATCTCCAAAAACGGATTCTGGAGATAGTTGCTGCTGCTCCCGCAATTTCCATAGCCTAGCAGTTTTATCGAATGAGGCAGTGATCAAAAGCTTGCCATCATGATTAAAACTAACGCTATTGACCTCATCTTGATGTCCCTTGAATACTTCCAACACTTCTTCCTTTTGCAAGTCCCACAGTTTGGTAGTACTATCTCTTGATGCCGTAGCTAGTAGCTTGCCATCAGGGCTAATACTGATGCTCGTAACTGGAAACTGATGTGCCTTGAACTCTTGCTCCCACTCCTCCTCTTGCCAATTCCACACCCTAACAATACCATCCCCTGATGCAGTAACCAGATGCTTCCCATCGGGGCTAAAACTGACACTATTAACTCCATCTTGATGATCTTTTAATACTGCCAGTTGCTTGCCCTCCCAATCCCAAACTCTAGCAGTATAGTCATCTGATCCTGTAGCAACAAATTCTCCATTGGGACTAAAAGCAACACTCCAGACTGCACTTAGATGTTTATCGAACACCTTTAGCATCTCCCCCTGCAAATTCCACAGCCTAGCAGTGCCATCTCTTGATGCCGTAGCCAGAAACTTTCCATTGGGGCTAAAACTAACACTTTTAACTGGCTTCTGATGTCCCTCGAACACCTTTAGCGTCTCCCCCTGTAAGTTCCACAGCCTAGCAGTGTCGTCATCTGAAGCCGTTGCCAAAAACTCCCCATCAGGACTAAAACTTACGCTCCAAATTGGACAAGAAACGACGTTCATGGAAGGACACTGATGTCCTTTAAACTCTGTCAGCAGTTGTCCCTGTGAGTCCCACAGCCTAGCAGTGCCATCCCTTGAGGCGGTGACTAGTTGTCCATCATCACTAAAACTAGCGCTGTTGACACCATGTTCATGCCCCTCCAGCCGATTCTTTTCCCGGATTTTGTCAAGGATTTGCAGTAAACCAAGGACTTGATCACCGAGTCGATGTTTTTGATCATGGCTAATGTTTTTAAGTAAGTCTCTAAACACTTCCACATGCTGCATTGCTGATAACAAAACTTCTATCCCACTTTCACTAGTATCAGCTTGAGCGTTCCTTTGGTTGCTTGTCATCAATTGGAGTAGTTGATTAGCTTTTTCTGAGAGTGACTCTAATTTTTGCGTAGTTGTCTCCAATTGTGACTCTAGATTGGTTAGTTGCTCCTCTGCCTGCTGTTGTTGTTGAAGTGCTATTTGTGCATCTCTTCGTGCATCAGCTTCTTGTTCCTCTGCTTGCTGTTGTTGTTGAAATGCTATTTGTGCATCTCTTCGTGCATCAGCTTCTTGTTCCTCTGCTTGCTGTTGTTGTTGAAATGCTATTTGTGCATCTCTTCGTGCATCAGCTTCTTGTTCCTCTGCCTGCTGTTGTTGCTGAAGTGCTATTTGTGCATCTCTTTGTGTATCAGCTACTCGTTTCTCTGCCTGCTGTTGTTGTTGAAGTGCTATTTGTGTATCTCTTTGTGTATCAGCTACTCGTTTCTCTGCCGATTGCTTTTCTTTAGTTTTCTGTTCTAATTCAAGAGACAATTTTTCTAGTTTTTTTCGTGTATCATTTACATAATCTTTAGTTGCTTTTAGCTTATTTTTATTTTTGTTTAAATTGTCTTCGATTTTTTCTTTTTCTTCTTTGGCTTTTTGATTTTCTTTTTCTAATTTTGCATTACTATACTGTATTGAGCTTATTGTAGCAAAGCCCAACATCAAAAATAGGATAAGAAGTCCAGTCCCAAAGCGAATGCGCTGATTAACTTCTTTAACTTTTTGATTAGCTTTCTCAACCTTTCGATTAGCTTTCCGATTTGCCTCAGCTAAGATTTGCTTCGCCTGTCTTTCCGCATCCAAAGCAATTTGAATTCCCCGCTTTTCCAGATCCTGACAAGCCACTAAAAACTGATAATCCTGATCACTTAAACTCTTATCTGCTGCCCATACCTGAGCATCCCGCAACACTTGCCCTCGCAACAACCACGCCTTATCCTGACAATTCGACGCCAACCAACTAGTTATCTCCTTACCATAAGGGCGCAAAGCTGCTAATGCCTTATCGACCCAACTTTGATTAAAAACTGCTTCATAAATCGGGCTATAAACCCTTAACTTACTCTCCGTCTCAACAACTAACCCCGATATCCGCAATTCAATTTGCTCCAAACCGCCATCAGCAACAATCTCTCCCTGCTGTAAAATTTGTTGATACAGTCCCAGCCACTTACCATAACGTTGCTCATTTCCCAGAATGCGATCGCGTATTGTCTGCAAATGTCCCAGCTCATCCTGAGATTCCCAATTCTCAATAATACGCGATCGCACTAACTCCTCAATCCCCTCTCTCTCATCACCTGCAACAATTGGAACCTCGGAGTCGAGAACTAATTGACAAAGCTTCTGAGTCAGAAAAGGTTGCCCACCAGTCCAAAACAGCACCTGTGCCATAACCCCTTGAGGATTGTTGACTTTCCCTTCCAATCCCCTAACTAGAGGCTGCACCTGCTCCAACTCAAAACCTTGCAACTCCACTGCCTTACCAATATTAAAAGGAGTTTTGCTAGGGTCTCGCATCAAATCCAAAGGAGTTGCCACCCCCAACAGGGCAAAAGTCAGGCGATTGAAGGCTGGATTACTAGCACGTTTGTTGTAGAAAGAGCGAATTAGGGCAAAAAAATCGTCCTTAAAGTCTAATTGGAGAACATTATCGATTTCATCAATAAAAATAACAATCTGTTGCTCAACTTGCTCCAGCAGTACCCCTTCGATAAACTCACTCAAACATTGCACTGGAGAAAGACTCTCTCGCTCATTCCACCAACTGCGCTGCTCAAACTTCTCCCATAACTCAAAAATACCTACAAGTAGCCGGATAAATCCTCCATACCACTGCTGCGGGGTAACTCCTTGAGTGCCAATCTCCGTCAAATCGATATCCGCACAGGCAATCCCTGCTCTTTCCAGCTTCTGCATCGTGCGCACCCGCAGGCTAGACTTACCCATTTGCCGGGAATTCAGCACATAACAAAACTCTCCAGCCTTGAGCCACTGCTCAAATTCCCCATCTGCTTGCCGCTTTACATAGCTATCGGCATCTGGTGGCAGGTTGCCTCCAACTTTATATATCGACTTTGGTATTGCACTCATCTGTTGATTTTCCGTTAATACCAATAGGCAATCTTAATATTCTGCCTTCAGTGCCATTCTGCTCGAAGTTGCTGCTGCCATACTACAGCATCTGTTTCAAGATCTAAAGCAGATTGGAGAATTTTATACCGTTGAGATGCGGATAAGAACCCTGACTTCTTGAAGAAGTCAGGGTTCTGGGATGTTTGTGCTTGATGCGATCTCAATTAGAATATTAGTTAAAATCGCCCTAAAAAAAGTTGTACAATGGAGAGATTAAATTACAGCGAAGTGATACAAACTGTTTTGAGGAATCACGGAAAAAATTACCCAAATAGCCAGACAGAAGTACAAATAATATTTGATACGGAACGCCATCGCCATCAAGTTCTTAATATTGGTTGGCAAGAGTTGACACGGGTATTTGGTTGTATTATTTACGTGGAAATTAAAGATGGAAAAATTTGGATTGAACGGGATAGAACAGAAATCGGGGTAGCTAATGAGTTAGTAGAAGCTGGCGTTCCTAAACAAGATATAGTTTTGGATTTTAAAGCGCCGTATAGACGTAAGTTTACTGAGTTTGCGGCTAGTTAAGTTTTGCTGCAGAAGTCGTAATATTCGGGTTTAAATAGGTGGTAGGTGAGGTTTTAGGTAATTTTTCATTAGTATAGCAACTGCCCTGGCGATTAGGACAAGGGGATGGCAGCCCCTTGTTAACTTGCCTTACCTTAGAATGTCTTAACCGCCCTGGCAACTGCTATACATTCTTAGGAAAATGCTAAACAATCGCGAAAATAAACACGATACAAATTACAACGAGGTGTTACTTCATTACCCCGACGACGAACTAACCCCATACTATCTAGTTTATATGCCTGGGTCGATGCTAATCGCACAGTATCAGTTGCTGTAACTACTAGTTTCAGTGCTTCCCCTAATTCTGCATCTTGTTGAATCACACTCCAATGTCGTCGCAGATGGTTACGATAAATTCCGGCTTCTGTGGTAGCTGCTTGTAAAAGTTGTTCCAAGGAAATCTGGTCACTTTTGAGATGAGAAAGTGCTTCACTCACCAGATAGGGATGCCCTCCTACCATAGCCATTAATTGGGTAACCTCAACAGCAGTCAAATTCAACTGGTAACGCTTTGCCAATTCTTCCACCTGCTCCCTTGTCAACTCCGGCAATTCTATCTGCACCCCAACATTAAACGGCGACTCATGAATCTTCAGGGGAATATAAACTTCCGTGGAATGAACCACTACCAACCGTAATTTTTGCCAAAGTTTGCGGGTTGTTGCCTTCTCATGCCAAGCTCGCAATAACCCTAAAAACTCCAAGGCAATAGCGGAATAGGGGAAAACTAGATCCACATTATCCAAGCATAATACTAAGGGACTACCAACTTGAGGCAGCAGATAGCGTTCAAAATAGGTTGTGGAGTTCACCTTACTAGTGGAAAATCGCTCATCCCAATAATCAGCTAACCGATTAGGTAACTGCAACTCCTGAGTAATGCTCACACAAAACCACTGCAAAAATTTATCCAAGCTAGCAAAATCCCTCTCTTCCGCCAGATTAAGATCCAAATGCACGGTGCAGTAGCCTTGTTTTGCACTTCGAGTCAGAACCCTTGCCATCAAAGAAGTTTTACCCATCCCCTGGGGGGCTTTAATCCGAACTAGGGAACCCCGTTGCAAGAGAGTTTCGTAACAGCGAGATTCAATCTTCGGATGTTCCACATAAAGATGAGACTCTGGCTGCTGAAGAGTGGGAGTCAAATGCTCCGGAATCCCCGCCAGCCGAATGGCATTACAACCCAATTTATAGGCAGTCTCTACGGTTCTACCAGCTCCCAAGCCATCATAAAAGCCCACAGCAAATTTAATTGCTGCCTTATCCCCAATCGCCTGATTCATGCCAATCACATAATCAACATGGTGGCAAATTGCCTCAGCTTGCACTTGGGAATAACAAGCATTGAGCACAACACATTCAATCTTACCAACAAACAACTCAAACAACTCAGCCAGCGCTGCTGCTGTTACCAATTGTACTTGCCCTGAGTCATTTTCCAGAAGCAAACCGGGCTCTCCTGCCCCGTGTCCGGAAAAATGGACTATTTCTGGCTCATGATCCAACATCCCACGGCGCAAATCCTCAGGACGCACTGCCCATTTCTGCACTAGGACAAATTGCTCCCGTTTTCTAGCTCTCTCTAATCCCGCTGCAATATCCCGCACCTCTTGATCTAAGCGCAGAGGTGAAGTACCTTGGGGATTCGCAGCCAGAATTAGAATCTTTTTCACTAGTGCAATCGGTATCGACTTGGCAACTGCTATATGGACACCGCTAAGGCGATTAAGACAAGGGGCTTAAGCCCCTTGTTCACTTGCCGA
>JAAHHL010000313.1 GCA_010672185.1 Caldora sp. SIO3E6
GCTCAAAAACCTGGCATCAACCCGGGTAACCTTGGGGGATGCAGATGCCCAGAACTAGGATAAATGCTGCATTCATTCTTACTTATTACTTGTTACTTGTTACTTGTTACTTATTCAGCAAGCCCTATTTACACTATCGATGAAACAGGCATTCTCCATTCCCCATTCCCTATTCCCTATTCCCGGGTCAGCCAAACTTGTAACGACTTATTCAGTAAACCCTAATTCGACTCACTAAAACGAGCTAACAACTCCTCACGGGATAATTGCAAGAGCATGGGGGTAAATTCCTCCGGCGATAGTGCCAATAATGGATCAACAATTGCTGCTAGTTCCTCATCTACACTACCAAAGCGCACTTGCAGTAAGTTGTGTACCACTAAGCGCTCTCCCTGTTGAACTCCTTGTTGAATTCCCTGTTGAACTCCCTGTTGAATTCCCTGTTGAATTCCCTGTTGAATTCCTCGTTGCTCTCCTTCCAGGATCGCTTGTTCCCGGTCTTGTTGATAAAGTGGTGCTAAACGCATAATGATCTCCCTATCTCCTTCCTCTAGATCTTGCTCTTGTTTTACTTCCAAATTTTGCCGCAAGTTATACAATAACTTCAGGGTATTGGAACGTAGGGGATGGTTTTCTGGCAGTGCCTCTAGCTCATCAATGGCCTGTTGTTGTACTCTTCCCCTTCCTAGAATCCTTAACCAAAGTGTTTCTTGGCTACGGGGTAACTTAAGCTGCGCGATTTTTTAAATCAGCATTGGCATACTTGATACTTACATATGGATTCAAGACAGTAGGAATAAGATTTTGATATTTGACTAATTTATCCATTGCTCAATAATCTCCTTTTCAGGATCAAATATAATCAATTTTACAGTTTTATCGTCTAATAAAATTTTGCCAATCTCTTCCATATAGTAACATTCCCAATTCCCAATTCCCAATTCTCAATTCTCAATTCTCAATTCTCAATTCTCAATTCCTTCAAGTTGTTCCTCAACCCAACTGTGGTTAAAGATCGATTCATATATCCGGTTATTAACTCGGAGCAAACCCTGTTGTTTAACCACTAACCCAGACAACAGCAACTCCTTTTCTGCTGGAGAATCACAGGTTACCATTTCCCCTTGCTGCTGAATTTGTTGATAAATCTCCAGTAACTGCACCGATTGTTGACTATTGAGCAGGCGATCGCGTATGGTTCTCAAGTGCTCTGGTTCATCCTGGGATTCCCAATTGTCGATAATCGAGCTTTGCACCAAATCTGCCATCCATTCCGCTTCCTCGTTAGTCGGGATAGGGGAGGAAGTATTACGGATAAATTGGCAGAGTTTTTGGGTTAAAAAAGGTTGACCATTAGTCCAAGCTAACAGTTCTTTGAGGAGTGTTTGAGGATTGGTCACTTTCTCTGCTAATCCTTGCAGTAGAGGTTGGGCTTCATGTTCCTTAAACCCTTGGAGTTCAATCGCTTGACCAATATTAAAAGGAGTTGTTTTATGGTTGGTAATTAAGCCGGAGGGAGTCGCAACCCCCAACAAGGCAAAGGTTAAATTGCCATAGTCTGGATTGAGGGTACGTTGATTATAGCAGGAGCGAATCAGAGCAAAGAAGTCATTTACTGGAAAATTCAAGCTCAAGATGCTGTCAATTTCATCGATAAAAACTACCATGTTTTTGGGTAAACTGTGATCTGCTTGACCAACTTCCCCCAGCAAGACTTCTTCAATAAATTGACTCAACCGCTGCACCGCAGAAAGATCTGCTCGTTCATTCCACCATTTTTTTAAGTTCACCTTTCTGAGTAAACCAAAACTTCGCCAAATCTCGACTGCCAATCCCTTGTACCATTGGTCTGAGGTCACATTTTCGCTGCCAATCCGAGTCAGATCGATCGCGCCACAGCTAATGCCTTCATGGTTGAGGTGGTTCATCATACGTACCATCAGGCTAGATTTACCCATCTGGCGGGGATTGAGAATATAACAAAACTCACCTTGCTTTAAGGCTTGGTAGAGATAACGATCTGCTGAACGCACGACATAGGTAGGAGCATCCATCGGCAAACTTCCCCCTACTTGATAGTCAAAATTCGCGACTTGTTCATCACTCTTGAGTAACTCGTTTTCAAAGATTAGTTCCGCTTGAGTGGCTTTGAGCACTTCCAGAGTTTGGGATAGTTCTTCAGTGCGCTCTTCTACTCTTTGTTCTAGATTGCGGTTATAGTCTTCTAATTGGGTGTAGAGACGGGCATTTTCAATGGAGATAGCCGCTTGCGCTGAGAGAATTCTTAAGACTTCAATGCGATCGCTAGTGAAGGCGTTAGTTGTGAGATTATTTTCTAAATAGACAATGCCGCTTACTTTGCCCTGATTCAGCAAGGCAGTGCAGAGAATGGATTTAGGCTGGTGAGCAACAATGTAGGGGTCTAGGGTAAATTGTTCCTCATCAATAGCGTTATTTAGGATAACATTTTCCTGGGTACGGGCAACATAGTTGATAATGGTAACCGGTAGCAGGGGTGTTTGGGTGTCGGTATCGATAGAGTCAATAGGAAGCGATCGCAGTAGAGTTACATCATCAACATCTACTTTACCTTCCGCTTCGATTACCCATTGCCCATCTTTCTCGATAATCATCAAGCCTGTTTGAGCACCACCATTTTCAATCAGAGTTTTCATTAACTTAGCCAGCAGTTGGTCTAATTTAATTTCCCTAGCTAAGACTTGAGAGGCTTTAGTAACTGTAGCGATATCTAGTACTTGGGCACTGGTACTACCTGTAGATTCAGTTGTCTTAATATTTTGCTGTTCTTGGCGGTTGTTCATATTCCTGAGAAATTGGGGGTATTCAGCTTCTAGGGCTTGAACTTTAGCTGTTGCGCCCCAGCGACTGTAGCAATGGTGGGCATTTTTGAGGTATAGTCGTCCGATTTCTTCCCTGCCCAAGGAGAAGTAAAATTCTGCTGCTCGTTCGTAGGCTATGGCTTCTTCGTGGATAAATTCAGATTTTTTGGCTCCTTGAATTGCTTGTTCATAAAGTTCTTGCGCTTGCCAGTTTTGTCCTAAGACTCGTGCTTGCTCTGCTGCTACCAAGTCATATTTATTTTGAAAGTTGGCAGGGCAATGACCAGCCCATACTTTCATCTCTTGCTGATTTTTTTGGACTTGTTCTAATATTTGTTTTTGCTCCTCTGAAGTACAATTTTGATAACAAGCAATACAAGAGAGGGAATAGTAAAAGTTATTCTGTGGCACAGTGAGATGATAACTGAGATTTGCAACATATTTGTTAGCCTGTATCCCGTTTGCAAAAGCACCGGCGTAATTTTTGATAAAATAAAAATATATTGTTTTAGTAATATAAAAAATGTTTAGTAGCCATGCATTTTGATTTTGAGTTATTTTTTGAAATAAAGTATTTTCTTGTTCTCGATCTTCACCAATAACAAAAGATTTTTTTGCTTCACAATTATATATTAATTTTTGCACTATTTCTTGGCATATATGTATATAAATAAATAAATATTCTTGTCGCATTTTTTTAACCAGATTACTATAAGTTGTGTAATCCTGTTTCACCTCTTTGAGGTTGTATCCTCCAAAAAACTTGATCAAGCAATAATCCATCGCATCATAACTGGCGTATTCATTATTCCCGGTATCAAGTCCTGTTTGGAAGCCTTCTAGTAAACTTTCCTGTGCAACTCTTTTTCTGAAAAACTCTTTCCAGTGCCAGATAAATCCATAATAAAGATGCATCACTAAGGCGGCCTGCAGCTTGGAAATATTGGCATTGTTCAACAATTTTAAGGAAAGTTTGCCAAACTCATATCCTGAATCAATATCTTTCGTTGTCCCACATAGATACATTCCATAAGCACTATAGATACAAGCTGCTTCAGGAGGATTGCCATATTTGATAGAGAGATTAATCTGGGTTAATATTATCTCAGTGTGCAATGCAAAATTAATTTGTATGGTAGAAGATAGAATACCTTGTAATATTGGTATGGCTTCCAGCTTATAGGTTTCTGTCATTGGTTTGGCATTAGCTAAATCCTCAATTTTTTTTTGATTTAAAGCCAAGTTCAGTGATTTTTTCTTTTGTTTAATTGACTCTTCAATTTCTCCTAAGTTGTGAAAACTGGAAATCTTGATTCCTAATTCTCTCAGAGCTTCAATTGCAGTTTCAATTGCTTTTATTTGCTCAAAATTAGCAAAGTAATTCAATATCTTTACTCTATATATTTTGATTTCATCCAAAATATTGTTTGCTTTTTTGAGAACGTTTTGACTAAGTTCTTCTACCTCAATAAACTTAGTATTTAAATACAGAACTTCCAAGGTTTCTACATGAATTACAAAAGTTAACTCATACTGTTTTTCCCAGCTATTAGGCGGTAATAATCCTAACCCAGTCTCTAAATATCTCAGAGCAGGTTGATAAGCGGTTGAAGCTTTTGCTTTTTTCCCCGCTCGCAGATTTAATTGAGCTAAGTTATCTTTTTCTGATTGCTTGGTAATTAATTGAGCTCCTTCGTTAAGTTGGTTAACAATATCAAAAATATTTGACTCTAAATCATCTTCTTGAGTATTTTCTAGTAGGAGAGTACCTACTTGCAGATGAATTGCTTTTTTCTCATCTTCTGCAATTAAGGCATAGGCAGCTTGCTGAACCCTGTCGTGTAAAAATTTGTAGGGAATATATTGAGGAATTTTGGGAATAAAAGCAGCAGAGACTTCTGAAGTCTCTTTTGATATTTCTTCTTGATTCCAAGTCAGAGGTATTTTATAGTCATTGCTCAGGGGTAAAATCAAACCTTCTGCTAGTGCGGGCAGAAGTTCTATCGCAGTATTTATTTGAGATTTATTATTGACAATAGCCAGGATTTCTAAACTAAATTGATTGCCGATACAGGCAGCTAATTGTAAAATTTTCTGAGTATTTTTATTAAGTTTAGTAATTTTGCCGATAGTTAAATCAACGACATTATCAGTTGTTTCTACTCTTTTAATTGCTGCGATATTCCAGTGCCAGTCATTTTTATCGTGGTCAAATGATACCAGCTTCTCTTGGTAGAGAGATTGGAGAAATTGAGTTAAGAAGAAGGGATTACCTTGAGTTTTGTTACTGACCAACTCGGCTAGAGATTTTGACTTTTTCGTGGAGCAACTTAAGGTATCGGCAATTAATTGGTTTGTATCTTGGATTGCTAATGGTTGCAATGAGATATTATTGACCCTAGGGCCTTCTTGGGCAATTTTCTCTAAGGTTTGCATCAAGGGATGAGTAGGAGCAACTTCATTATCGCGGTAGGCTCCTATAATTAATAGGTATTGGCTGTCAGAATCAGTTATCAATAGCTCAATTAACTTTAAAGATGCTAAATCTGCCCACTGTAGATCGTCTAGGAACAGCACTAAAGGGTGTTCCTCTTTACTAAAAACACCAACAAATCTTTGAAAGAATAAGTTGAAGCGATTTTGAGCTTCCGTTGCTCCCAATTCCTCTACAGTTGGCTGTTTACCGATAATCTGCTCCAATTCGGGAATAACATCAATAATCACCTGAGCATTAGGCTTCAAGGCGGTTAAAAGTTCTTGTTGCCAAGTTTGTAGTGCTGCTTCAGATTCGGTAAGTAACTGTCGTATTAAGTCTTGAAATGCTAAAATTATCGCCGCGTAGGGAATATCTCGCTGTAACTGGTCAAATTTCCCTTTAATAAAGTAGCCACGCTGACGCAATATCGGTTTGTGAACTTCATTAACTAAGGCAGATTTACCAATACCTGAATAGCCAGCAACCAGCATCATTTCCCTGCCGCCTTGACTAACTCCCTCGAATGTAGTTAATAGTTGTGTAATTTCTGCTTCTCTACCATAAAGTTTTTCAGGAATGACAAAGCGATCGCAAATATCCTGAGTTGCTAGGGAAAACTGGTTAATTTGCCCTAAATTCTGTAACTGAGCCAGACAAGTTTCCAAGTCGGCTTTGATTCCCCAAGCACTTTGGTATCGTTCTTCTGGGGTTTTTGCCAACAGTTTCATTACAATATCTGAAACAGCTTTAGGTATTGCTTGAGGGGTTGAACTTAACGTTGTTACAAGTTTATGAGGAGGAATAGGTTGTTGAGCAATATGACAGTGAACTAATTCGAGAGAGTCAGTAGTGGCAAAAGGTAGTTTATTGGTAAGTAACTCATAGAAGGTAGCACCCAAGGAATAAAAATCGCTACGGTAATCTATCCCTCGGTTCATTCTTCCCGTTTGTTCGGGAGCAATATAAGCTAAAGTTCCTTCTAATCCCTCGATATTGCCAACAGTCTGAATTTCCCTTGATAAATGGGTAGAAAGACCAAAGTCGATGATTTTGAGTTGCTCTGTTGCTGGGTTATAAACGATATTAGAGGGGTTAATATCCTTGTGGATAATATTGGCAGCGTGAATAGTCGCCAAACTTTGAGTAGTTTTGATGGCAATAGAGAGAAATTCTGCTAGGGTAAATTGGCGTTCAGACATTAATAACTTTAGGGATTTACCACCAAGGTCCTCCAAGAACATCACTAAACTATTTTCATAACGCTGTAAATCATAAGCTTTAATCACTTGGTCGTTATTTAAAGACCGAGTGATTTCATATTCCTGCTTGTAGCGAGTTAATTCTGAAGGAGTGGGGTAGTTTTCTTTGAGAATCTTGAGGATAACAGGTTGATTATCGGACTTGAGAATTCCCCGATAGACTAAGGAGTTAGCACTTTCGTAGATTTTTTGGGTAATTTGATAGTCTTTCATCCCATTCGTGAGCCAATTCTTACGAGGGTATTCTATCTTAGATTACCTTCCCCGATGCTGAAGTGCCTGAGACGCTTGCTCTGTGAATGTTAGAGCCTTCTCTGATAAATCTCAGTTACCGTAGTTTGAGTAACTTGAAGCCTATGTTGAGGAACTCGGCTAACAACCTGTGACTTCCACATATCACAGTTTTTACAAGCGGATCGACCCTCTAACTGATTGAGGATTAGATCACGTCGGAGTTGGTTAAATAAGTCTCCACTCCAAATATCTTGCAGGGTTTGTTGATGGTAATCTCCCAAACTAGCAAGATCCTGGTCAAAACCAAGTCTGAACAAGGTTTCAATGCAATAGTATATTCTGCCATCAGGTAAAACAGCCATTTCCATAAAGGGAAACAGACAAGCCCATCTCCCTTGTGCTTGTTGCCTATAATGTTGGAGGGAAGCTTCCAGAATATCGTTGCTCTTGCTAAGACGCATATTAGTTGCTTGATACTCAGCTAAGTTCAAAATCAAAACACCATCTGCTTTGGTCAGCCAACGTTCCCGAAACATTTCTTCTTCTTCGGTAGTCACATCCTGATTCCTGACAAATAATGTCCTTACTTGACAAGGAATTCCCAAGCGATCGCGTAGTCGTATAAAATTAATCACATTAGTTTCGACTCGGTTGAGGTTAGCCCCTCTCACTCTCAAGA
>JAAHHL010000314.1 GCA_010672185.1 Caldora sp. SIO3E6
CCAGGGCAGAAGGCAGAATGCAGAAGGCAGAAGGCAGAAGGCAGAAGGCAGAAGGCAGAAGGCAGAAGGCAGAAGGGAAAAGATTGACAGGTAAAGGTGTCAACATAATGACAAACAACAAACAACAAACAACCATTCTCAATTCTCAATTCTCAACAACTGAGGATTCTGCTGATTAATCGCTCGTTCTAACTCCTGACGCATCGCCGCCACTACTTCAGCAAGACGTTGTCTTTGCTTGGGGTTAAGGGGCATCTCTGCCTCAAGCAACTGTTCCATTTCTTGAGCTAGATGGGAGCCTTCGTCAAAATCAAACATACCTAGTGAGCCTGCTAGCTTGTGAGCCTCCTGTTGTGCTTGTTGTCGCAAAGAATCGTCCAGGTCATCTTTGAGCATAGCAGTAGTTGCTTGTTCAATCACTGCAACTCGGTTAGTGAACTTTTCTTGAACCCGCTGCCAAACATTAATCGCTGTTTCAATGGCTTTTTGCTCTAAATCCGAGGATAACTGCTTTGGTTTCTTGGTTCCTTTACTTTTGCTTTTTGGTTGTTGTGATTCTGCTGGTTTGAGGCGATAACCGATACCGTAGACTGTTTCAATCGGGTCTTCTGATAATCCTGCTACTTTGAGTTTCCGTCGCAATCCCTTAACATGGGATGTCACTGTCTCCTCTCCAGGCAATTCTTCAAATGACCACAAATGTTCCAAGATGACATCACGACTAAATACCCGGTTGCTATAGCGGAGGAAAAGTTCTAATAAACCATACTCCTTCGGTGTTAAAGGGATGGGCTGACCATTATAGGTGACTTCACAGGCACTAGGGTCAAGATGCAAGTCGCGCCATTTCAGGATAGGAGATAAGGTGGAACTCCCCCGACGCAACAAAGCTCGAATACGAGCCAGCAATTCATCCACATCAAAAGGCTTAGTTACATAATCATCTGCTCCAGCATCCAAACCCATAACTTTATCAGAACTGCTGTTGTGAGCCGTTAACAGAAGAATTGGTACTCGCATACCTTGCGATCGCAGCCGCCGACAGAGGGTGAGACCATCAAGCTTGGGCAGATTGACATCAAGCAAAATTAGGTCATAGGTAAAAGCATCCACTAATTCCCAGCCTGCTTGACCATCGGCAGCAACGTCAATGGCATAGTTTTGAGTAATGAGGTTTTTGACAAGCTTTTCGGCAACTAGCTCATCATCTTCTACCAGTAAGATTCTCATGGCGGTTCACTACCGCTTTGTTTTCAATGGTTGACAAAATACAAAAACCATGCTTTTACCATTATATCAATTCTAAAGAACTACATGCAGCCTAGCTTGATTTTGGTCGTAATTGGGGAGAAGATTTGTAAATTTATACAGAAGTTTGGGTCTTCCGTAATTAGTGTACTGGTTGAGCATTGCCTACTACTCCGTAGCTCATTTTTCCCATGCCCAATAATTTAACCAATTGAGAATTGAGAACTGGAAATAGGATGTAGCTATATTATCTCCCTTGTCCTCCTTGTCCTCCTTGTCCTCCTTGTCCTCCTTGTCTCCCTATTGGTTGCAATAACCATTATGGTTTGCTATCATTTTTTCATAATGGGAAAGGTGTGCGCTTATATATAATGTATGCAGTTATTTCCAAGGAAAAAACCCAACTAGCACCAGGCACAGTGGTAAGAATGCCGGGAACTTGGCAAGATTATCACTCTCTCCGTGAAAGCCGTAGCGATCGCTCAATCCCACGCATTAAGTATCGCCAGGGAGAAATTCTACTAATGAGTCCGATGCCCAGACATGGGCGAGAAGCAAATATTCTGGCTGATATCGTTAAAGCATTGCTCGATAGCCAAAACCGCAACTATGAAGCCTTTACCCCCATCACGATGGAACTGCCAGAAGAGCAGGGCATTGAGCCAGATTACTGCTTTTATATCACCCATTGGCAGGCAGTAGTAGGCAAAGAGCGCATCAATTGGCAAGTAGATCCCCCTCCTGATCTGGTGATAGAAATAGATGTTACCAGTTACACCGCTGTTGAAGACTATCTGGCCTATAGAGTGCCAGAAGTGTGGTTATTTAGAAACAAAAGCTTAAAAATTTATCAGCTGCAACAGGATAATTATCAGTTGTGCTCCTTCAGTCTCTATTTTCCCACCATAGATTTGTTAGAGATAGTAGATCGTGTTTTTCAGCAAGCGGCAGAACAGGGTACAGGAGTTGCCCTGCGAGAACTACGACAGAATTTAGAATTTAGAATTTAGAATGACGAATTAAATTGCGCGTATCGTATGGCTTTGTAGGGGCGGGTTTAGGGATAACCTAGACCATTTGACCCGAATATTAAGATCAAAACCCGCCCAACGCCTTCAATTGCGCGTATCGTAGGGTCTTGTAGGGGCGGGTTTAGGGATAACCTAGGCCATTTGACCCGAATATTAAGATCAAAACCCGCCCAACGCCTTAAATTGCGCGTATCGTAGGGTCTTGTAGGGGCGGGTTTAGGGATAACCTAGACCATTTGACCCGAATATTAAGATCAAAACCCGCCCAACATCATCCCCCCATTAATATCAAGTTCGGATAATCACTTATAATTCCCTCCTGACTTGAAAGAGACGCGGAGAAGCGGAGAGAGGGACTTTCATGCATGGTGGTGAAAAAATTTTTTCATCGGGATGCCTTCTGCCTCCTGCCTTCTGACTTGAAAGTAGGGAGCAATCAACAGTCAACAGTCAACAGTCAACAGTCAACAATCAACTTTCATCACCTGGTGGTGAAAAATTTTTCATCAAGACTGCCTTGTTACAACCTCAACTACGTGCAGCCTTAATCAGTTTAGCTGCAGAATCAGCGATCGCCCACAAAATAACCGATGTACCAATAGCAGCAGCAATAATCAGACCAGCATCCTGATTGGCAATAGCAACGTCTGCTACCTTGTTGATAAGGTATAGCAAAGTCGGTTCCTCAGTATGGGCTTCAATTTGAGGGCAAATTAGCTGCTCACTAGTATTGGAGATGTACCTAGACTCAGTATCAGAAGTCTTAAGTATCTGATTTAATTTTATCATTAGTTTCCTTTTACTTGAACCTGGGTTTTGAGCTGCTCTATTGTTTTATGATTTCCAAGAAGAGTCTGTGACAGTAGGAATTAGACATCTTGCATAAATCCCGGAAGGGCGTAGCATTGGCGGAACAAAACTTGGATTTTATGGGCGATCTGCCAGCGCCAATGCTTCGCCCCTACAGACAATTATCGAATGGGTGCAAGAGGTCTAATGAAGGCTAAATTTTCGGGTGTCACGCTTTCTATTTAAAGACCATAAATATATAGCTACTGATGGGGATATCGATTGCATTCTATGTTTTGAGCAGCCATGTGGTCACCCGTCAGTAAACAGTCAATATTGAAGGAACTATGACAGGTTATCAAGAAAATCTTTTAGCTCAGCTAAAGACAACTGTCTCTCCGGAGAGGGGTTATCAAGATGCAAGAGTTCGGGAACAGTGTGAGTTACTGGGGCGCGTAGTTAACGAAGTCCTGTTGAGCTCAGGAGACAGTGACGTTTATCATATTCTGCCCTTTATTAAGAGAGTGCTTAAACAATTTAAACTTTATTCCTACTACGAGGAACGGGATATCTTTCTGGAAGCTTATGCCCGTGCAGTCAAAAAAATAGAAGCTGGAGGAGTGATAGACAAGGTTCCAGCTTGGTTTAAGACTACTAGCTATAACGTTATTAGAGAACTGAGTAAAGATAAAAATCGGCAACAGTCGTTAATTAAGCGCCTAGCCAATAGTGGTCAACTTATTGGAGAAAATGTTTATCACATCCCGGAACATATAATAGATTCTAATGTTAAATTGTTAACAAAATCCCTCAAAGATTTGAAATCAGAAGATAGAATAGTTTTAAAGCTAAGAATAATTGATAATTTATCCTGGAAAGAGATTGGTAACTATTTAGTTGAGATAGGAAAGGAAGTTGATAATAGTACCCAATTGGAGCAGCGATTGCGTCAGAGAGGTAATCGAGCCATGAAGCGACTGCGTAGGATCTATCATTCCTACAGAACCGGGGAATCTTGACTAAGTCAAAAAGAATAATTGCTGAGTTCCTGGGGTCAAAATGAAATTAACAAAAGCACAAAAAAATCTAGTTTTAGAATATGCAAGGTTAGCTGCTCGCTCTGAACTATCTGAGCTAGAGGCTGAGCGTATGGGGGAAATACTTGAACTGGCAGAGTCTGATGACCTGCTGAGTATTCTTATTAATGAGGTTGATTACTTTGTCTTCCAAGAACTAAACCTTTTGGATGAGGATAGTATTTATCACTATGAGAATCAGAAAGCGAGAATCAAGGAATTTATCGAGCCTAGATTAACTGTTGAGCAAGATGAATATATTGCAGTTGGAGCGGAAATTAAGCGGAGTACTGAAGAACCTCAAGCAGTAGTTGGTGTATCTGAATTTAAGGTAAGGAAGCAGAAGGCTCATAGCAAGTTAATCGGGACTATGTTAGGGGTACTTGCTGTAGTGGGAGTAGGTGGATTTAGTTATTACAGTAATTTGGGCGAATTGAGAAATTTGATTAGTGACACAGATCAGGAAGGAGTGTTAACAGACAATTCTACTGAATCTGTGAAATTGAACTCAATAGATAATGAAAAAGGGGCACAAAGAACATCAAATGAGCAGCGCACTATTACTTCTGTCACGCCAACTAACCAAGCCATCCCCAGCACCGAATCTTTAGAAACCGATTCAATGG
This sequence comes from Caldora sp. SIO3E6, assembly GCA_010672185.1. Lineage (GTDB taxonomy): Bacteria > Cyanobacteriota > Cyanobacteriia > Cyanobacteriales > Coleofasciculaceae > Caldora. Next base: position 4,771 of record JAAHHL010000314.1, read on the forward strand.
GCAACCTGGAGCTTATACCTAGACAGATGATTGTCCAGAATGAAGGTAAAGCAACCATTAACGAAGGAAATCATACTATAGAATTGACTCCTAATAATGGTGTCATTGATACTACAAATGGAATACTTAATAGCTTAACGATCGCTAATAATGATAGCAGCGGCTCTATTCTCTTCAATTCTCCAAGAGAGATTGTTATTGATGATATCGATAACTCTGAAATCATCAATGATAGAGATACCATAACAAAAACTGCTACCCAAGATGGTAAAAGTGATACAGCTGCCACTGATATTGCAACTATTGATAGTTCAATTAAGGAGAATATAGCTATCCAAGAGCAGCAGTTGATTGTCCAGGATGAAGCTATAGTACAAGATATTCAACCTGGTGACACAGGAAACAGTGTCAATATTTTTGATGTGACTGGAACAGAATTTGATAGCTTCAGCCGTGTTACTATTGGACAAGCCGACAGCAGCCTTGATTTTAGTATCTCTCAACAAGTAACTGTGCGATCGCTTCTTGGTTCAGACTCTATCAATCTTACTGAGGAAACTCTGACAGTTAAAAATATTGAGCCTCTTACCTTACCAGATAATCAAGACATTGCCATTGGCAACATGAATAGCTCTTATGCTGGTGATGGTGTAAATATTACTTTTCTTAGTGAAGCTACGATCGATGCTCAAACTCCTATTGCCTTGTTTGCCAATTCCTCCAGTTCTGAAGATGCTGGTGATTTGATTATTTATACTAACAGAATAGTTGTTAAGGAAGGTAATATCGCTGCTAGTCCCAACGAAGAGCTTTCTACTGATGAGACAACTGCTCCACGTAACACAAGAAATACTGCCAGCATAGGGTCTGGTATTTTGACCCCCAGCCTCATTGAGGGAGGACAGGCAATAGTTGCAGTTGCTTCATTTGACGTTTCCTTAATTAAAGGTGGAGCATTACGAGGCTCCAATCGGTTCCACAGTTTTAGTGAATTTAATGTTGAGGAGTTACAACGGGTTTATTTTGCCAATTCTACAGGAATTGAGAATATTATCTCACGGGTGACTGAGTCTAATCCCTCGAATATTTTGGGGGCTTTGGGAGTTGAGGATAAGGTGGAATTTCCCAGTACTATATTCAGCCATGTGGCTCCTGGAACTGAAGGGAATTTGGAGGGACTTGAATTGATAACTGCTTCCCTTGAACTGACTAATGGTAGTGATATAAATACATCTACTCTTGGGATTGGGGATTCGCTGGAAATTACAGCTACTGATTTGGTGCAGTTGGATGGGGAATCGAATGATGGATCGAGCCTTAGTGGTATATTCGCCCAGTCAGCTTCTGGAGCAGAAGGAAACTCTGGGGGGATTGAACTAACAACTTCCTCCCTGGAGTTGACCAATGGTGCTAGCGTAAGTGCCTCTAACCCTGGTGTAGGGGACTCAGGTACGGTAAAGATTACTGCGACTAATTCGGTGCGGTTAGATGAGGAATCGAGTGATAGATTTTCCAGTGGTATATTCAGCCAGGTGAATTCTGGAGCAGAGGGAAACTCTGAAGGGATTGAACTGACAACTTCCTCCCTGGAGTTGATTAATGGTGCTAGAGTAAGTGCCTCTACCTTTGGAGTAGGGGACTCAGGTACGGTGAAGATCACTGCGACTAATTCGGTGCAGTTAGATGGGGAATCGAATGATGGATCGAGCCGTAGTGGTATATCCAGCATGGTAGAGTCAGGAGCAGAGGGAAACTCTGAGGGAATTGAGATAGAAACCGCCTCCCTGCAACTGACTAATGGTGCTATAGTGTCTGCCTATACCTTTGGAATAGGAAATGCAGGCAATATCTCAGTACGGAATGCTCAGTCTATCTTCCTTGACAATAATAGTTTCATAGCCACTGCTGTAGAAACTACTTCACTTGGCACTGGTGGCGATATTAATATCCAGACCAGATCCCTCTTCTCAGAAAATAACTCCCGAATTTCGGCTCGGAGTCGAGCACTAGCTGGCAACATCAATATTGATGTCTCAGACACCTTAACCGCTACTGACAGCGACATCACCACCAGTGTCTTCAGTGGTGCTGACAATGGCGGCAATATCACCATCACCACCGACTCCCTTATTGCCTTTGACGACAGTGACATCTTTGCCTTTGCGAGTGATGGTAGAGGAGGCGATATTACCTTCAAAACTCCTGTTTTTTCCACTGAGTTTGATATAGACGATACAGTGGGAATTAAGCAATTCAATGTTGACTTCTCTCAGGAGTTATACCAAATTCTCTTTGCCACAGATGAACCTGGAGAGGGCGACAAACAATAGCAAAACCAAAAGGAGGTAGCAGAGGTAAGTGTTATATTAAGTTGAAGATACTGATTTTGCTGGATTTGTTAGTTGCTGGATATCGCGATCGCACTGTTGAATATTGCGAGGTAAGCAATAATGTATAGGGATGAACTTATGTTTGGTTGAACCGATAGTGATATCAATTACGGTTGCACCGGAATGATTAAAAATCTGGCTTTTTGGTTAGAAAACATAGCTACTGGCGGGCGCAAGCATTCATTGGTGTCAACTTAAGCCTAGACGTAGCTGACTAGCTGGATTCCCCAACTCACCTTGGATTCAAATCCAAGGCTAATAGCTGAAGTCCATTAAAATGGACTAAAT
>JAAHHL010000315.1 GCA_010672185.1 Caldora sp. SIO3E6
TATGGTGGTGAAAAAATTTTTTTTCATCGGGACTGCCTGAAAATATCTCTCTCCGCGTCCCCGCGTCCCCGCGTCCCCGCGTCCCCGCGTCCCCGCGTCCCCGCGTCCCCGCGTCTCTTTCAAGTCAGGAGGCAGGAGTCCCGATTCTCAATTCTCAATTCTCTTGTGATCGGATGGAAATCCTAGGGAGGATTGTGTTAACCTGGGAGCTATAAGAAGAGCAACCCTTTTGTTTTTTGGGTTACAGATAGTATCTATAGCCAAAAAAACTGCTCAGTTTTGCTTAATTATTCTGTCTTCTTCCTCAAGAAGCATTTTGGGATAAGTTTAGCTGATTGTTTAGTTTATTGCGTTAATAGAAGACACCATTTGTCTCACAGGAGCTTTCTGTTTAATGGATTATATAGGCACGGTTTTGGAAAAAATTAAAGAATGGGCACGCAGGTTGATTGAAACTCTTTTAGGTCCAGACATGCAGCCTGAACCTGAACCAATCCCTATCCCTGTTGATGACTCAAGACACCGTCGGTAGTTATTCATTGTGCTTAATGATACCCTAACTACTGTAAGTATTCTGGTTCTCCACGGTCCTAATCTTAATTTACTGGGACTCCGGGAGCCAGATATTTATGGTTCAGTAACTTTAGATAAAATTAACCAGTTGTTGGAAGAGGAAGGCAAACAACTGGAGGTGAAAGTTTGTGCCTTACAGTCAAACCATGAAGGTGTACTGGTAGACGCGGTTCATGACGCTTTAGGTAAACATCAGGGAATCTTGATAAATCCTGCTGCCTACACCCACACCAGCGTTGCTATAAGAGATGCCCTAGCCGCAGTAGCCCTTCCTGTAGTAGAAGTGCATTTGAGTAATGTTTATCAACGTGAAGCCTTTCGACATCACTCTTTTATTGCGCCAATAGCAGTTGGACAAATTAGCGGCTTTGGTGAGGAAAGTTACCGTTTAGGACTACATGCTTTAGTTCATCACCTCAGAAAATAAGGGGTGAGTGAAAAAAGGGTGAGCGAAAAAAAGGGTGGGGAGCGGAGGAGCGGAGGAGCAGAGGAGCGGAGGAAGAAGAGAGAACTGATAATTTTTGGATACAACGCTCAAGAAATCCCACCCAAAATTTCGTTCACCCGTGAAAAAAGGTATGGGAAATGATAAACAGACGCGGGGACGCGGGGACGCACCAGACGCGGAGAGAGAATTTCAGGCATGATAGTGAAAATTTTTTGCATTAGGACTGCCTTGTATCAAAATATTACAAAGTGTTACTTTGTAACTGAAAAAAGAGACTGAAGCCCTAACTATTGTTTATCCTTCGAGGAAGCCCTAGCCTACTCTGAATTAATCTATGTTTCAGCCTTTTCTCCACTACTTAGAAAAAGAACTGTTCAGTCGCTTCGAGTTACGGAGTCGTCCGATTACCAGCGAATTGGAATTTCAGGTCAGCAAACGTGGAAAAACTCCAGCCATGATTGAAAGCTGGTCTTATCAATGCCCCCAATTCCGCAAAATTCGCTACACCTATATCAATGCGGGAGAAATGGCACAGATTTTTAATAGTGTCATTTATCCTAGACATAACTACGACTTACCCTTACTAGGCGTTGATTTTTTAGCCTTTGGTAAAAAGAAAATTTTAGTTGTTTTAGATTTTCAACCACTGTTTCGTGATTCAGAGTATTTAGAAAAATACATTGAGCCAATGCGTCCAATTAGAGATAAATATAACGAGTTGGCGCAAGATCTACCAATGAAGTTCTACGACGCAAACCAGTATTTTTCTCCTTACCTATTGTTTGCTAAAACTGATGCGGAAACAGTTGTTAATAGACTTTTGCCTGCTTACCAAGAATATATTCAGTTATATTGGCAACTGTCAGAGAAAGCCGAACCTATAACCCAACCTGAACAAATAGAGCGTATCACCAAAGCTCAGCAAGATTACGACCAATACAGTGCTGAAAGAGACCCAGCTTCCGGGCTATTCAGCAGCTATTTTGGTCACGAATGGTCAGAAAAATTCCTCTATGAATTTTTGTTTGAAGATGCCAATCCTGTAGCTGTAACTACTGAAGTTTAAGAAGGCAGAAGGCAGAAGGCAGGAGGCAGGTGGCAGAAGGCAGAAGGCAGAAGGCAGGAGGCAGAAGGCAGAAGGCAGAAGGCAGGAGGCAGGAGGCAGGAGGCAGGAGGCAGGAGGCAGGAGGCAGGAGGCAGGAGGCAGAAGTCTCAATTCCCAATTCTCAATTCCCAATTCCCAATTCCCAATTCTCAATTCTCAATTCCCAATTCCCAATTCTCAATTCCCAATTCCCAATTCCCAATTCTCAATTCCCAATTCCCAATTCCCAATTCTCAATTCTCAATTCTCAATTCTCAATTCTCAATTCTCAATTCTCAATTCTCAATTCCCCATTCCCTGCGTCGTAAAACGCTTATTACTTATTACTTAAAATGTCGCTCTATCAACCTTTTTTAGACTACGCCATCCCCTTACTCAAAGAGCGACTCCCACTGAGTCCCTATCCCATTCCCCAAGGGTTTGAGCGTAAAGAAGCTATCACCGGTAAAGGCAAGCGGGAAGAAACAGTTGTTACTACGAGCTATGCCTTTCAATCCCCGAAACTTAGGCAAATTAGAGCTGCCCATGTTCAGGGGGGAAATTCTCTGCAAGTTCTCAATTTTGTTATTTTTCCTCAGTTAAACTATGATTTGCCTTTTTTTGGTGCGGATTTAGTCACCTTGCCGGGAGGACACCTGATTGCTTTGGATATGCAGCCGCTCTTTCATAATGAAGCTTACAAAAAGAAATATAGCGACCCTATCCTACCCATCTATCAATCTTACTTAGAAGACCTTCCCTGGGGAGGGGATTTTCCTGAAGAAGCGAAACCCTTCTTTTCTCCAGCCTTTTTGTGGACTCGTCCTAAAGAAACAGAACTAGTTGAGAATCAAGTTTTGGAGGCATTTAAGGAGTATCTGGAAGCTTATTTGAATTTCGTTGTTGCAGCTGAACCGATTAACGATACTCAAAGCCTAGAAGATATCAAAAATGCCCAACTGCGCTATATTGGCTATCGGGCAGCTAAAGATCCAGCACGGGGAATGTTTACACGATTGTATGGGGAAGAATGGACTGAGGAATACATTCACGGCTTCCTTTTTGACTTAGAACGCTATTTAAGTGTTAGGTGTTAGGTGGTAGGTGGTAGGTGGTAGGTGGTAGGTGGTAGGTGGTAGGTGTTAGGCAATGGTGACAAGTTAAAGAGTGGTGCATTTTGTCAACTCCCATATATGGTGTTTGGAGACTAAAAAAGACCCTATATATGGAAATACCCAAGGGTTAAGGAAAATTGTATTCTTCTTCCTCCGCTCCTCCGCTCCTCCGCTCCTCCGCTCCTCCGCTCCTCCGCTCCGCGTCCCCGCGTCTCCCTTAACTTGAGTGACATGGGATATATTTTTACTGGGAAATCCCTTAACCTTTTGAACCTTGGCATTAGTTTGGCGACTGTGGCTTTCTTAGCCATTTATTACCTGTTGCAACGGCAGATTTCCCAGCGTCGCCAAGCAGAAATGAGTCTGCGGCAGCAAACTGAACGGGAAAGGCTAGTTAACCAAATTGCCCAACATATCCGCCAATCTTTGAATTTAGAGGAAGTTCTAACTACCACAGTCTCAGATGTCAGGGAATTTCTTTCAGCAGATCGGGTATTGATTTATCGCATTTGGGAAGATAAAACTGGTAGCGCGATTACGGAAGCCGTCTTGCCTGAGTATCCAGCAATTTTAGGACAAACATTTCCACCAGAAGTTTTTCCTCCAGAGTACCACCAAGCCTATGCCAAGGGTAAAGTACGAGCGATCGCAAATATTGATTCCGAAAGCTTAGAGACTTGTCTGGTAGAGTTCCTTGCTGAATTTTCCGTCAAGGCAAAATTAGTGGTTCCAATCATCCAACAAACACGAGAACTCCCTTCTCCTTCCCATACTTCCCAGCCTCACCTCTGGGGACTACTGATTGCCCATCATTGCCGCACCACCCGACAGTGGCAGCCTTGGGAAATTTACTTGATGAAACAACTGGCAACTCAAGTAGCAATTGCTATTCAACAGTCGGAACTTCACGAGCAACTGCAACAACTCAATACGGAATTAGAGTGCCGAGTGCAGCAGCGTACTGAAGAACTAGCAAAAACTAACGACGCCTTGCGCCATACCAATCAAACCCTGCTGTCTTTGATTTCTGCCTCTCCCCGCGCCATTTTTACCCTTGACCTACAAAAACGGGTCAAAATCTGGAATCCTGCTGCTGAGCGAATGTTTGGTTGGACAGAAGCAGAAGTCTTAGCTCATCCTAACCCAGTTATGACTGATGAAGATGGGTCAGATTATCAGGCTATTTGGGAGAGTATCTTAGCAGGAATTACACCCCCTAGCTTAGAAGTGCGCCGACACAAGAAAGACGGTTCACCCATTGACATTGTTTTTTCTGCGGCTCCTTTGACTGACAGCGAGAATAAGATTAACGGATTGGTAGCTGTTGTGGCTGATATCACCGAACAGAAGCGTACCTCGGAACAAGTGCGCCTACTACAATCCGTGGTGGTTAACACCAACGATGCTGTGATCATCACTGAAGCCGAACCTATCGAACTTCCTGGTCCCCGTATCCTCTACGTCAACCAGGCATTTACTACGATGACTGGTTATAGTCTAGAAGAAGTTTTGGGACAGACACCCCGCCTCCTCCAAGGACCGAAAACAGATCGTAATGCCCTGGCTCGGGTGCGCTCTGCCCTCTCTTGCTGGGAATCTATTACAGTAGAACTGATTAACTATCGCAAAGACGGTACCGAATTTTGGGTTGAGTTCAGTGTAGTGCCAGTTGCAGATCAGCAGGAGCATTATACCCACTGGATTGCAGTGCAGCGAGATATTACCGAGCGTCGGCGCACAGAAGCGGCTTTGCGCCAGAGCGAAGAACGCTTCCGCTCCCTGATCGAAAATGCTTTGGATATTATTACTATCTTAGCCCCCGATGGAACGATTCACTATGAAAATCCCTCAGTAGAGAAGGTATTGGGTTACTCACCCCAAGATTTAATCGGTGAGAACTTTTTTACCTATATCCATCCCGATGACTTAGCCAATATTTACCCTATCCTCAGTCAGGTTCTATCTAACTCCGAAGAAACTCATCCCATTGAATTCCGCCGTCGCCATCAGGATGGACAGTGGCGTACTTTTGAAGCTTTACCGAAAGCACTTAGCTTTAGCCAAACTAGTCAGTCTTTGGTTGACAGTGATCCGTCACCAAAAATTGTTATGAACTCCCGGGATATTACTGAACGGAAGCGACTAGATGAAGTGCGGCTGGCATTGGAGCGAGAGAAAGAATTGAGTGCCCTAAAAACCCGCTTCTTTTCCATGATTTCTCATGAATTCCGCACACCTCTGAGTACCGTACTCGCGGCGGCTCAACTGCTAGAAACTTCTCCCAGAGCCTGGGAAAGTTCTGAAAAACGGGAGAGAAATTTGCACCGCATCCAAGATTCGGTCAAAAATATGGTTCAACTATTAGACGATATTCTCACAATTAATCGTGCTGAAACTGGCAAATTGGAATTCAATCCGGAATTGCTCGACTTAGAGGAATTTGCTCGTAATTTTGTCGAAGAGATGCAACTGAGTGCAGGAGTTCAGCATAAACTAACTTTTGTGTGTCGAGGGGCAAATACGGTTGTTTATGCCGATACAAAATTATTGCGCTCTATTTTTGCCAATATTATCTCGAATGCGATTAAATATTCGCCAACAGGGGGACAGATTCAATGCTCACTTACCTTTGAAGCCCAAAGCGTCCAAATTCAGATTCGCGATCGCGGTTTAGGCATTCCCGTTGAAGCGCAAAAACAACTCTTTGAGCCTTTTTCCCGAGGGAAAAATGTCCGTCACATTGAGGGAACCGGATTAGGACTAGTGGTGGTGCAAAAATGTGTGGACTTACATGGAGGCAGCATTAAGATTACTAGTGAAGCAGGAAAAGGTACTACTGTTACTGTTAGACTTCTTACCAATGGATAATTGATAATGGATAATTGATAATTAATCAATCCAGTTTAAAGCCTCTTCTTTTAAGGAGAAAAAAATGCTAGTAGTATTGGCATTGCTCGATTACTGAATCTCTATCAAAATCAGTGTATGCCGACTAACCCACCCCTAACCCCTCCCAGGAGGGGAACCGGAGCTTCCCCCTTATGGGCTCCCTATCTTGGGATGGTGTTGGGGGGTGGGTATTCATTGCACGCGATCGCATTTCCATCGGTTAGCGCCATCTTACCTTGAAAACTAAATACAGCAAGGGTTTCTGGAAGCCGCCCTCGCAATTACTCTTAATCCCTAGCAGGGATTGAAACAAAGAACGACTTCAGCAAAGAGACAGACTGAATGTCTTACTCTTAATCCCTATCAGGGATTAAAACTTGCTATTATTGCAGGTATACTCGCTATAATCAAAGGTCGCGATGACCCTGAATCCCTTTCAGGAATTGAAACAGACTTCCACTTGATTTTCGTGCTTCAAAAATCTGAGGTTAAATAACATTACAGTGATTGATATTTATGGCGGTGAAGATCCACGCAACATTCCCAGTTACTCAGCTGCGGATGCATCCCGCTACCTAAAAATCCCATCCTCTACCATTCGCTCTTGGGCAGTCGGCTACAGCTACAAAGTTACAGGCGGCAATAAAAAATTTCTCCCCGTCATCGACACAAAGAAAAGAAAACCCCTAACACTGACTTTTATCAACCTAATTGAAATTCATGTACTGAGAGCCATCCGCCAACATCATCACATCGACTTAGCAAAAGTCAGAACCGCATTAGACTACATCAACGAAAAAATTAATCTCCCCCACCCTCTCGCACACCAAGAATTCTATACAGACGGCGTTGATTTATTCATAGACCATTATGGCTCTCTAATCAATGCCTCTCAGGATGGGAAAAGAACCCTTAAAAATTCCTTACAAATTCACCTAGAGAGAATCGTACCTGATAAACAAGGTTTAGCTATCCAACTATTCCCTTTCACTCGCAACCAAGAACAAAATAACCCACGTCTTGTCATGATAGACCCGCGTATTGCTTTTGGCAGAATGGTGATTGTAGATACGGGAATCCCAACAAATATCATTGCCGAGCGATTCTATGCTGGTGATTCTTACGAACAGCTTGCCCATGACTATGAATGTGAAATTGAGAAAATTGAGGAAGCTATACGCTGTGTGAGTCGCCCTATTGCTGCATGAGTCTAAAACCAAAAACAACGGTCTTTTTCATTGATCGCTGCTTAGGAAAACATCCCATCATGGAAATGCTTAGAGAAACAGGAGTTACAGTCGAGATTCATGATGATCATTTTCCAA
>JAAHHL010000316.1 GCA_010672185.1 Caldora sp. SIO3E6
AATCCTGCATTGCCTGCATCAGAGAGCGCACAATCAATAAACCAGCAATTGCTCCCGGCTCCGTCTTTAATCCCAGAGCATCTAAAATCTCTACCCCACTTTTCGCCAATTCATCCCACTTGAGGAATGTCCCATTAATTGCAGCCTTTCCCAGGGACACAAACAGAGATTTCGGGTTAACCTTAATATCTTTACGCAGTACGGAAACAGACTTCTCGACTTGAATTCCAGGCTCCCTAGACATATTTGTTAGGTATTAGGTAGTAGATGGTAGTTTAGGTAGTAGTGGCATGGCACAGCTAAAATAGTGGGTTAGAAACGGGTTTTGAAGTAATAAGTAATAAGTAATAAGTAATAAGTAAGATACAAGTAGAACTTATCATATTGGTTATAATGCCTATAAATCTATATTTACTCATCACTCATTACTCTCCAGGAAGAAGGCAGGAGGCAGGAGGCAGGAGGCAGGAGGATCAAAGGGAAGCTGACTTGTTTCTTATTTTCTTTTTCGGCGTGTATTTTTACTCTGTTGCCTGTTGCCTGTTGCCTGTTGCCTGCGCCGTTAGGCGCTCATTACTCATTACTTCGTATTCCACATTTTTAGGTGTGTCACGCCAGTAGCGCTATAACCTTGGAAACTAAATGGGCGAACGGTGAGTTATTAAAGAATGCTTCAAAATTTATTCTGAACTACATACAACGGTTCCCGCTGTATACTTAGGGTAGCACAGGAACAGAAATGAGTCTCAGGGGGTGAGGTAGCCACTGAAAAAGTAGGTCGGGTGTAGGGTGTAGGGAAAAAAGAGGGGCTTCGCCACATCGGTAGGAAGGGTTGAGTCAGAGCAATGGGAACTTGAGTGATTTCTCTGAGAATTTTGCCTTAGATCAAGAGGCATTTACTGGGCAGCAATTTACCTGCACCTGAGTAGTAAGAGCAAATAATGTCATTGAAAATTTTGAGCAGTCTCTTGTCCAAGGTTTCTCACAAAATGCCTCTGCGCCTTGTGCTAGTGATACCTTTTGTGGTACAAACCTTTGCGGCTATGGGACTGACAGGATATCTCTCTTTTCGCAACGGACAGCAAGCGGTGAATGACTTGGCTAGCCAGTTGCATAATGAGGTTTGCGATCGCATTATTGGTCATCTCAACAGCTATTTAGCAACTCCCTATTTACTTAACCAAATCCTCGCTGATGCAGCGGTTCGTGGTCAATTGCAAACTCAATCAACTTCAAGTGAGCTGTTTCTGTGGCAGCAGTTGCAGTCATTAGACTCCCTCAAAAGCTCAAGTTCAGGTTCAGTTGAGCTCTTTGATTCGATTAATACAATCCAGTTGGGTACTGAGCAAGGGGAATACCTGGGAGCTGGATTTTCCCTTGATGGCAGTTTAGTTATTAAGGCTGCTGATAGCTCAACTAACAGTGACTTTCATACCTATGCTACAGATAGCCAAGGAAATCGTACCCAATTATTAAGGGTGAGGGAAGATTACGACCCTCGCATCCGTCCTTGGTATAAGAGAACGGTTGAAGTTGATCAAACTGCCTGGAGTCCGATCTACGTCATGTTTAGCCATCGCATGTTAGGCATGACGGTCTCCGAGCCGATTAAAGATGACACTGAGACTCTCCTTGGGGTGGTGGGTACAGATGTCCTACTGGACAACATTAGTCAATTCCTAGGCAGTTTGAAAATAGGTCAAACTGGACAGACTTTTATTATAGAGCGCTCTGGACTCTTAGTTGCCAGTTCAACCCAACAGCAGCCATTCTATGTCGATGATGATCAAGCAAAACGGCTATTAGCGATTCACAGCAGCGATCATTTGATGCGAGGGACGGCTCAGTATTTAACAGAAGAATTTGCTGACTTGAGCCAGATTAAGCAACCCCAACAGCTGAAGTTTTTCTTTACTCAGAAGGGCAATGCCAACTCAGGCAATCAATTGTTACTAGTGGCTCCTTTCCAAAATGGTAGAGGCTTAGATTGGTTGATTGTGGTGGTAGTGCCGGAATCAGATTTTATGGAACAAATTACCAGGAATAACCATAATACCCTATGGTTATGTCTAGGAGCTCTGGGTTTGGCTAGCGTGCTAGGATTCTTTACCTCTGACTGGATTACTTCCCCTATTTTCCGCCTAAGTGCTGCTAGTCGAGCGATCGCTAATGGGGAATTGGCTCAGAAAGTTACAGTCAAGGGTATCAAGGAGTTGAGGGTTCTGGCTGACTCTTTTAACCAAATGGCTCAACAGTTGCAAGGGTCTTTTTATGAGCTAGAAGAGCGAGTTGAGGAACGAACCATAGCACTAAGTTCGTCAGAACAAAAGTTTGCCTTAGCTTTTCGCGCTAGTCCTAACCCGATTGCGATTACTGTTCTTGATGATGGACGTTATATTGAGATTAACGATACCTTTTCAACAGTTACTGGTTACACCAAAGAAGAAGTAATTAATCATACCAGTGAAGACCTGAATATTTGGGTTAACCTAGAAGACTACTCCAGAATGAATCAATTGTTGACAGAAAACGGAGAAGTTCACAACCAGGAATTCGAGTTCCGCCTCAAATCAGGAGAAATTAGAACAGGGCTATTATCAGCAGAGATTATTAATCTTGGTGGCCAAGACTGTCTGTTATCAATCATCAACGATATCACCGAACGTAAGCGAGTGCAAGAGGCTTTCTTTGAGAGTCAACGCACCCTCTCTACTTTAATGAGTAATTTACCAGGTATGGCTTATCGAGGGGCAAATGATGAAAACTGGACAATGCAATTTGTCAGTGAGGGATGTACTGAGCTGACTGGTTATTCAGCAACGGATTTAATCGATAATCGCCTAGTTTCTTATGAGCAACTCATTCATCCTGAAGACAAAGAGTTCGTGCGACAGGATATAGAAGCTGCTATTGCTCAAAGGAAACCTTTCCAGCTAGTCTATCGAATTACTACTTTTACTGGAAAAGTCAAATGGGTTTGGGAGCAAGGAGAGGGAGTATTTTCCCCTAAAGAGCAACTGCTGGCTATAGAAGGTTTTATCACGGATATCACAGAGCGCCGACAGGCACTTGAAGCTCTAGCGGAGAAAGAGCAGTACCTACGGTTGATTTTGGATAATATCCCTCAGCAAGTTTTTTGGAAAGACAGGAACTTAGTTTTTCTTGGTTGTAACAAAAACTGGGCTCAAGCCGCTGAGTTTGAGAGCCCAGAAGCAGTGGTAGGGAAGACAGATTATGACTTACTTCCCAGTAAGGAAATTGCCCAACAATACCGTGATAAAGACTTGCGGGTTATGGAAACAAATCAGGCAGAACACTTTATTGCTCCTAAAGAAAAGCTCTCAGAAGATGGCAAAAAAATTTGGCTCGATATCAATAAAATTCCTATTCATGACCCCCAAGGCAATGTAGTAGGTCTTTTAGGGGTATTGGAAGATATTACCCTGCGCAAAGAAGCAGAAGAAGCTTTGCTGATGGAACAAGAAAAGTCAGAGCGCTTGTTATTAAATATTTTGCCTGAGGCAATTGTCCGGCGCTTGAAGCAAGACAATTGGGAGTTGGGGAAGTCGAACGGGGAAGCATTAATCGCCGAGCAATTTGATGAGGTAACGATTATGTTTGCTGATATCGTTGGTTTTACTCCTCTTTCTGCTCGTATTGAGCCTAAGGAATTAGTTAATTTACTCAATCATATTTTTTCCCTATTTGACCAATTAGCAGAAAAACACGATTTGGAGAAAATTAAAACTATTGGGGATGCTTATATGGTGGCAGGAGGTTTGCCGATACCAAAGGAGAACCATACAGCAGCAATTGCCAATATGGCTTTGGATATGCAACAGGCGATTAACCAATTTCAAGTAGAAACTGGGGAAAATTTTGCCATTCGGATTGGTATTAGTACAGGTTCGGTGATAGCAGGGGTAATTGGTATCAAGAAGTTTATCTACGACCTGTGGGGAGATACGGTGAATGTAGCTTCTAGGATGGAATCTCAAGGAGAACCAGGTAGAATTCAAGTGACTGCTAGTGTTTATGAACGTTTACAGGATAAGTATTTATTGGAGGAGCGGGGAGCAATTGCAGTCAAAGGCAAAGGAACAATGAATACTTATTGGTTAAAAGGTTTAAAAAGTTAAGATAATCCCACGAACTTTGGTCGTGGGATTGCACTGAAGTTCGCACTACACCTTATTTTTGTGTTGCTTGTTAGTTGTTTGTGAACAAATAACCAATAACAAATAACAAACAACAAATAACAAACAACTAAAACTTAAGCTGCATTCTGCAATTCACCAGTACGGACAGGTATAGTCTTGGTTTGGTTACCGCGCCTTAGTTTAATTTGGATTACCTGATCCACTCCGCTATTTTCAACAACACGTTGCAACTGCTCAGCAGACTTAACTTGTTGTCCATCGATCGCGATTACGACATCCCCTCGCCGAATTCCTGCCGCCGCTGCTGGGGTGTCGGGGAATACTTTAATGACTAAGACGCCATTAATTTCCGGTACTAGGAAGTTAGAGTTGGGGTCGTTGTTGTTCTCTTTGGCAATATCCGGTGTTAGGGTTACCATCTGAATACCAACGTAAGGATGAACAACTTTTTTCCCCTGTGCTAGCTGAGTGGAAATTTCTTTGACAGTGTTGACAGGAATTGCAAAACCAATACCCATTGCACCAGCGCGAATAGCAGTATTAATGCCAATCACTTCCCCTAGTTCGTTTAACAAAGGACCACCGGAGTTACCAGGATTAATTGCTGCATCAGTTTGAATAAAGTCTAGGCGCTTGTCGGGAATCCCTGCCTGAGCACTAGAGCGTTTGAGGGTACTGATAATTCCTAGAGTAACTGTATTATCTAACCCTAAAGGATTACCAACTGCGATCGCCCAATCTCCCACTTGCACTTGGTTAGAATCTCCGAGAGGGACAACTGGCAAATTACTACCTTGGACTCTGATCACAGCCAAGTCTGTCACTTTATCCACTCCCTGCACTTTCCCCTCAAATTGGCGTCCATCTTTGAGGCTAACAGTCACCTTATCTGCTCGGTCTACTACATGAGCATTGGTGAGAATAATGCCACTGCTATCAATGATAAAGCCTGAGCCTTGACCTGTTAGACGCTGTTGTTGGGGCATTTCGGAGAAAAAGTCTTCCCCGAAAAAGCGCCGGAAGAAGGGGTCATCAAGTAAGGGGTCAACACGGCGGGTTACAGTACGCTCAGTATCAATCCTAACTACCGCTGGGCCTACCCTTTTGACTGCGGCTGTCACAAAACTGCCCCGGGTAGCAGTTGACAGGTTTTGCGCTAACAGGGTTGGTGTTGTTGACTCCGTTGCTGGCACTGGAGATGCCTGGGAAGGCGATACGCGATAAACACCAACAGTTAACAACGAGCCAAAAAAGATAGCCAGTAGATAAGTACTGATTTGGCGTAGGAATCTAGAAAGTTGTTTTTTCAGTCGCATGGTATCAATCTCGTTATTCTATTGAGCCAGCCGCTGGTGGCTAGCAGTTATTTTCCTAGCATGGCTACAAGATGCAGCAGAGCAATCATCTCCCTAATGGTTTGACCTGAAGCTTGGCGCAGGAGTTCCTTGCCAAGATCTAAGTCAGACTCCCATGAACTTTTGTTCACAATGAAGGATGAAAACTCTGTTGTCTGGTGCGTCTGGTGCGTCTGGTGCGTCTGGTGCGTCTATTGTCAGATTAGGTATTGCCGACAACTTGACACTCACTGTGAGTACTGGTTTGATTCTGTTTTTATTGTAGTTCATCAATTCTTGTCCACTGTTCCCCATTCCCGACTTTTGCAAGAGGTCTATAGCACTACGCACTTAGGTTAGGACATTAATAAAGCCTGAAACCTAGTAATGGCCTATTTTTAAATTTTGAATTTTGAATTTTGAATTGCGCGTAGCGCTATAATTGGCGATTTCTGGGGATTAGTTAAATATTGCACTAGGATCAAGAAAGGAATACACTCCTTTCTCGACCGATAATTTGGAGCTGAACCATTGACTAATAACACCTTTGCCAAGTCCGGTGAGAAGAAAAACTCTCTCAATCAAAAATTGAATCATTATCACACCGACCATGAGCATGGTGAGAGAGATTCTGAACATAGTCATGTTCACGATGAAGAATCTCTGCGGCGCATCATTAATCGGCTTTCTCGCATTGAGGGACATATCCGAGGTATTAAAACGATGGTGCAGGAAAGTCGCCCTTGTCCTGATGTTTTAGTACAAATTGCTGCTGTCCGGGGAGCATTGGATCGAGTGTCCAGGATTATTCTAGATGAACATTTAACTCAGTGTATTGGTCGTGCTGCTCAACAAGGCAATATTGAGGGGGAAATTGAAGAATTGAAGGCGGCTTTAGATCGCTTTTTACCCTAGCATAAAGGACAAATTATTTGGCTCTTCCGTACTGAGTGTGCTAAAATTATAGGTTTAATCGCTCATTGCCTCAAACTGCTGCCAGCAAAGGTATAAAGCACGGGGTACATGAAAGCAACCTTTCCATTTGCCCCCCTTGAGGTTTAAAAGTACTTCTCCACGACGGTTAAGGTAGCCAAACCACTCACCATGCTGTGCATCAGCAAAGTGGGACCAAGCATAATCGTGAATCTTTTGATACCATTGCCAACATTCCTCACGCTTCGTCAGACGATAACCCATTGACAGAGCAACCAAAGATTCTAAGTGAACCCACCACAACTTTTGATCCCATTCTAGTTGTTGGGGAGGATAACCCTCCGCATCCAGAAAGTAATAAATCCCTCCGTACTCCTCATCCCAGCCAAAATTGAGGATATTGAGCACTACATCAACGGCTTGGTTAATCAGTTTGGTATTGTGGCGACGGTGGGCAATATCCATCATAAACCACATGGCTTCGATACCATGACCAGGGTTAATCAACCTTCCCTCAAAACAATCAACCGGTGAACCATCTGGGGCAACATTTTCGTACATCAACCCTCGTTCCTGGTTGAGAAAACTGGTCATTACCTCTTGCACAGTTATCTCAATAATCGGCTCCAAGCGATCGCTAGGCAATAGCCAACTCATTTCCAAGGATAGGTTGGCTAAAATCATCGGAATTGCCAAGGTTTTCAGCGGACGAGTGCCGGGATATGTCTTGTTATATTTGCCCTTGGGACTTTCCTGACGGCACAAAACGTTATTGTAAGCTTGCAAAGCTACATCTTTTGCCCAGGTTTCCCCGGAAGCGAGAGCATATTGACTAAAGGCCATAGCTGCAAAGCAGTCAGAAAAAATATTGTAGGGTTGTACTAGGGGTTTGCCTGCCCGATTGAGGGCAAAGTACCAATTGCCGTAGGTATCCCTACCATATTGGCTGAGAAAATTGGCACCGTCACAGATGGACGTCCC
>JAAHHL010000317.1 GCA_010672185.1 Caldora sp. SIO3E6
TATGAATCTGAGCCAGGTTGTGCAGTGCAACAAGCTATCCTTGACGGTAGTCTAGATTACCAGCGTTTTGTCAGTTACCAGAAATTGCAAAAAGAATTGGACTATTTGGCAAGGAAGCAAGAGCAAAGAACCTATCTCGATACCAAGAAGCGATGGAAGAAAATTACTAAATCCATGCGGCAAAGGAAGAAGCGTTGATTGTTTTTCATCACTAAATCTGGTTAAGGCAATCGTCTAGAACACCGATTCAGTATTCCTATTTACCCCAAAATCGACATCTGTTGGGCGAAGCATTCGGACCGAAAAACTAGGGTTACCAGAGATAAATTATCGCCCGAATGCTTCGCCCCTACATCTAGTTATGGTTAGTGAATTGGTGTTCTAGCTGTAGAGACGTTGCATGCAACGTCTCTACAGGGTTATCGATCCAATGCGACACTCCTACATGAGAAAAACCTGGGAACCAAATCCCCATGATCTTAGTCTTGAGAAAATATAGATAATAGTAGCTAAGAGTTGAATAAAATCTAGGAGAATTAATTCTATGATGCCCCATAAGTTTGGTAATAATGGGAAATTAATATCTTTTGCTAGTAAAAAAGTTGCTTTAGCAGCGGGGGTTGCCACTTTGATGGTAAGCGGTAATGCCTTTGCCTTTGATAGTCATCCCATCCCAACCAACTCTGCTACTCAGCTGCCAAATAGTACTACTTTGGCTCAGAACTCTGATAACCAAACACAACCCCAAGCTAATAGTGACCCTCGGTTTACCTGTCAGTTTGTCAATGGTGATTATACCGTCATGTATCACCCCGAAAGCAAACCGGGTCAAGCTTTTCCTTGGGCAGTGCCTAGCGCTATGGGGGGTGGTTGGACACCAGAACTTCGTTGTAATGAGATTAGCCGACGCTTGGAGTTGTATCGTCCTGATGGTTTGGTGGAAATGCGCACTGGGATCGAAAATAACTATGATGTCATTTGTGTAACTACTCAGCAAAACTCAGACTGTCGGATTGTGTTGACAGTGCCTCCTAATCAAGATCCAGAAATAACTCGTAATCTGGTGTTTGAAAACTTGACTGTTGCTGATAGTGGCACCCAAACTCAAGGAGTTACCACTTTTGTGGGGGGAGAGCAAAATTCTCAGTTGTTGGATCAGATATTTAACCAAGGTTTGTCTATTTTGGGAGGTGGCAACAACAAACAACCAATCAGAGGTTCTGGTGATATCGATTTACGACCTTTCCTAGATGCTGCTGATGGTGGTACTGGTAGCCAATTACGAGGTGGGAGTTCGGTAGGACCAAATCGTCAATTAAATCCTGATCTATTCCGTTAGTTCTCGCATTTTTATTCCGCCTGAATCCCGCTAGATCCCGCTAGATCCTCCCAGATCCCCCTAAATCCCCCTTAAAAAGGGGGACTTTGAAAAAGGGGGACTTTGAACAAGGGATACTTTGAACAAGGGATACTTTGAACAAGGGATACTTTGAACAAGGGAGACTTTGAACAAGGGGGACTTTGAACAAGGGAGACTTTGAACAAGGGGGACTTTGAATTATTGTTAATTTGCTCTGAAAACCGGATTTGGTATGACAGGCAAGATGCCTGTTCCACTCAATTCCCAATTCCCAATTCCCAATTCCCAATTCCCAATTCCCAATTCCCAATTCCCAATTCCCAATTCCCAATTCCCAATTCCCAATTCTATTCTTTTCGGAATACATAACTCAAATAAACCATTTGACCGGTTTGAAACCCTTGATACATCTGACTATCTTTCACTGCTGTAAATTCTTGCAGAGAATGTTGTAGAAAACTGGGGACATAAGTCTGAATAAAGTTCTGCTTGGGTTGATCCAGCGATGCCAAGGCTTCCAAGACATTGGGAGTGATCTCAGCAGATTTAACTTCCTGTAGTCCAGACTCAGCAAAAGTCTTTTTGAGGTTTTCTACCTGATCAAGGGGACGTAAATCAGCCCAAGAGAAGATTCCTCCTGGTTTTAAGACGCGAGACACTTCTTGGACAAATTGTTTCATTGAGCCATAACAATGAGAAGATTCAACATTCACCACTAGCTCAAAGGTATTATCGGCAAAGGGTAAAGCTTCCGCATCTCCTTGCTGGAAAGATAAGTTGGGTAGTTGATGGATTTGACGAGATAATTGAGCATTGCGTTCAGCAAAATCTACACCAATCATGCTCTCAGGTTCTAAGTAACCAGCGATATAAGCTGCACCGCCGCCTCTTCCCGAACCTACTTCTAAAACTTGCTTGCCCTTAACTTCTGTTGCTGTGGCTACATAATGATAGAGCTGGATACAATAACGGTAAGGTTCATCCTTTTCTTTAAGATGTATTGAGCCAAGTTCCGAGTTCAAATCAGAGAAACCATAATTCATAAATTGCACATCGGGTTTCTGATAAGATTTAGCCAAGAACTGATACCACCAACGCCATAAGCCTCGTTTAAGCTTGGGGGACAGTTCTGTTAAATAGATAAAAAATCGCTCTATCATTATGTCTAAGGTGAATTAAATTGTGCCTAAGCTAAGACGCATTTAAATTGGTTTGTCCTAATCTCCGCGTCCCCGCGTCAGAAGCAATTCACAATTTAAACGCACAACAGCTTATTGTAGGGGCGTGACACGGCTAAAGCTGTAGGTTGGGTTGAGGAACTTAGGGGTAAGCTTTCTCGTAGAGTAACCCAACAAAGCCTTACTGATGTTGGGTTACGCTATCGCTAACCCAACCTACTTATTCCAAATCCGGTTACAATAGAGCCGTTTTGAGCAAACCGTGAAATCCCTGTAGGGACGTTTCATGAAACGTCTCTACAATGTGGGCATAGCGGGTATATCGATACCGGATTTGGTATTATTCCACCATTTTAGGTGTATCGCGCCACTATTTTATTTATTTATTGTACATTCCCCGTGCTGGGGAGTTGGTTTGGAAAGTCTGTAAATAATCTAGATCAAGCCACTTCCGCTGGTACAGGTTTCCATCTCCGTTTAGAGGAATTGGTTTGTAAAGAGAACAAATCGACAATGCGAAGTTTGCCTTCCGGTTTCCATCCCCGTTTAGAGGAATTGGTTTGTAAAGGAAAACCCTATTTCCTAATAATTATGGAGATTTACGAAGGTTTCCATCCCCGTTTAGAGGAATTGGTTTGTAAAGCAATCTATATGCCCTTTATCGTGGAAGGCAAGGTATTCGAGTTTCCATCCCCGTTTAGAGGAATTGGTTTGTAAAGAGTACCCTTCTAGAACCCTTACCAGTAGTGAGTTCGGAATACCCAAATCGACACCACTGATGAAATCATAACCTATCCTCTCAAAAATTGCAACAAACACATGCCTCAAATCCTTTCTGGGTAAGGCATCGACACCACTCAACGAGAAATATAGGGTTTCAGCGATTTGGCGACTGGTGTCGATGAAAATCCTCAAACCTTGATTACATATAGTTTTGACAAGAATTTGAGGGTCTTCCATTACTACTCAGTTATTTGAAGTTGTGAGCAAGCGATCGCATCACTCTTAATCGCCTAATCGCCCTTTTTAGTAAGCTTGCCTGCTGCGGAGATTCTCAGACATTAATATACACCGAATTTACTAGCGAGTAAAAGCGGTGTGTTTTGATTTGTATTTCTTTTTTGGGAATCAGAGCATTCCGAGTTAACGCTTTTACAGAATTAGCCAATTACGTAGGTTTATTTCCATCCCCGTGCTGAGGAATTGGTTTGGAAAGTTAACAAACACCCGCAACCTTTACTTAGTGACTACTGGTTTCCATCCTCGCTCTGAGGAATTGGTTTGTAAAGTGGGCCTACCCATCTGGAAGCGAGAAGTTCCGGAGCTGCCTGCTGTTTCCATCCTCGCTCTGAGGAATTGGTTTGTAAAGCCACTTAAGTGGGAAGGAGAAGGAAATATCACAGAGTTTCCATCCTCGCTCTGAGGAATTGGTTTGTAAAGTTGCCGATGGTTGCCCTCGAGGAAATAAGTGCACCTACCGTTTCCATCCTCGCTCTGAGGAATTGGTTTGTAAAGTATTTGATGCAAGTGAGAAGCTTGCCTGCGAAGCATTGTGTTTCCATCCTCGCTCTGAGGAATTGGTTTGTAAAGAGTACCCTTCTAGAACCCTTACCAGTAGTGAGTTCGGAATACCCAAATCGACACCACTCGGTAAATCATAACCTATCCTCTCAAAAATTGCAACAAACACACACCTCAAATCCTTGCTGCATAAGGCATCGACACCACTCAACGAGAAATCAATAGTTTCAGCGATTTGGCGACTGGTGTCGATGAAAATCCTCAAACCTTGATTACATATAGTTTTGACAAGAATTTGAGGGTCTTCCATTACTACTCAGTTATTTGAAGTTGTGAGCAAGCGATCGCTCCCATCTTGTAGTGGCGTGGCAAACTTAAAATGGTGGTAAAGATAAGCTGAGGGAGCTGGGGGAGCTGAGGAAGATAAAGTAGTGCGAGCGTCTCGCTCGCTAGAGGCAAAAAATATATGTTTCTTTGGATTCCGCTCACGCTGCACCCAACCTACTTACAGATACCTTTGAGGACTTGGAGTAACTGCATTAAACTGTTGTCGTTAAGTAAATTCAACTCAGGCATATATTGATAAGTTGGTGGATTCCCTTGTTGCATATAAATAAACTGATAGCTGGCTCCGTTGGTAACTAATCCCCAAACAGTTGGTTGATGTTCCAGGCTGGAGTAAGCATAAGTTAATAACTGAGGTAACCCTGCGATCGTTGAAGCTAGACTTTCTTTGCTTTCAATGACTAATACCCAAAAATCTTGATTTCCTGTAGCTGACTGTTCTTGCTTAATGGCCAGAATATCAAAACGTCCGCTAATGGTGATATTTTCCGATTGTACCTCAATGCGGGCTATCCCTTCTTCTACTTTAATTTCGATACCATCGGCAAAAAAGCCAGCAAGCCTTAGTAAAGGACTGATGGCGACTAATTTAACTTGCCCTTCGGAGGCTTTATTTTGGTCTAAGTAGTTTTCAAAGTAATCCCTAATTTTCCGCAGTTCTTGTTGTTCAACTTCTGTTAACGGCTCTAGGGATAATAGGGGTGTAAATGAGCCATTGTACTGCCTCTTTAATCCCAATAGATGATGAACCTCTTTTAAGGAAATATTGCTTGCTTGTAGTGTAGTCATGTTTTTTTGATTGAGGAGATCCTTTGGTTAGGAGGTTGAGGAAATTTACCACACCAGACACAGAGGAACACAGAGAAAAGTTTTTGTCCTAATGTATGTGCGTAGCACTGTGTGGGGTGTGGAATATCAAGAATTAAATTGTCATAGCTACCTCAGTTGTTGATTTTAAGTATAAAAATCTACATAATTGCTGCTGAAAATTACGAAAATACCGATTGTGCCAGTTAGGGTGCGGAATTTCGGCTCAAAGTCCCCCTTTCCAAGGGGGATTTAGGGGGATAAAGATGTACCTCACAAGTCGTATAATTGCTATATCCATCAATTCACTTAATTGCTACTACGGCTAAATTCCAGGCAAAACGCTTCATCAAAGGGAGCCGTTTCAAGACTTGATCTAACATTTCTAGACGCTGATATTCTCCTTGTAGTCTTTGGTGTTCAATAATGATTTTCTTCCAGTAGCGCTCCTGATTGGGGTTAACCCTCTCAATTAAGTAGAAGCGCAAGAAAATCCACAGTGTTGCTAGCCAAAAGGTATCGTAAACAGTTTCTGAAAACAGAGATTTGATATAATCAACAAGGTTAATATCCAGAGGCATTTCCTCTTCTGTACGCACCTCTGTTGCCAAATAACGATAAATATTAATTACTGGATTGTGCTTCAGAGGGTCCCAAAAGCAGGCTTTACCTCCCGGTTTAAGGACTCGGTGCATTTCCTGTAGAGCAATTTTAGGTTCAGGAATATGGTGCAGTAAGTTGGAGGCATAGACTAAATCAAAAGTGTTATCAGGAAAATCTAATGCCATAGCGTTGGCAGTACACCCTTCAATTGCCACACCATTAGCTGCTGCCAACTTTAATGCTACTTCCACCATCCCCGGAGAGTAGTCAGCGGCAACACAATGGGCTCCTTTTTTAGCAAAATAGACGCTATTTTCCCCAGCACCACAACCTAAATCTAAGAGCTTTTTACCAGTGATATCTCCCATCTGTTGCAGGATAAAGCGATTTTCTGGAGCAGTGCAAGCTTCAAAATAGTCTGCTACCCGAATACCCTCCACATCAATGACAGCTGCCCAAGTATCATGGAAGTATCGCTCTTTTTCCAAGTTTTCTTTTGACATGCTGTTGTTGGTTGTTTGTTGTTTGTTGTTGGTTGTTGGTTGTTGGTTGTTGGTTGTTTGGGAATTGGGAATGGGGAATTGGGAATGGATAATGGATAATGGATAATGGATAATGGATAATTAAGAATTTTCCTTTATATCTCTATCTCTATCTCCCCATCTCCCCATCTCCCCATCTCCCCATCTCCCCATCTCCCCATCTCCCCATCTCCCCATCTCCCCACACTCCCAGCATTACTGAGCAACTACCTCTCTCACTGGCTCACTAGCATTTGCCTCAGTACTCTGTAGGGCTCGATAAAGCCGATTCAGAGCATTGACATAAGCTTGAGCTGAGGCAACGATAATATCTGTATTGGCGGCATGACCGGAAAATATCCGTTCATTGTGCCGTAGACGGATCGTTACTTCTCCTAAAGCATCAATTCCCCCGGTGACTGACTGCACAGAAAATTCAATTAACTGGTTAGGTACATTGACTACCCGGTTAATTGCCTGGTAAACAGCGTCTACTGGTCCTGTGCCAATGGCGGCATCGGTCAGTTCTTCACCGTTGGGCTTGCGTAGTGTTACAGTGGCAGTAGGATGAGTGCGATCGCCACAGGAAACTTGTACCAACTCTAAGTGGAACAGTTCCGGGATTTGGCGGATTTCATCGTTAACGATTGCCTCTAAATCCCAATCGGTAATTTCTTTCTTTTTATCTGCTAGTTCTTTGAAGCGGAGAAATGCCTTGTTTAACTCATTGTCTGAGAGTTCAAACCCCAATTCTTTGAGGCGAGAGCGGAAGGCGTTGCGACCGGAATGTTTGCCCAGTACAATCAAGTTGTCGGTCAAGCCGATGGACTGAGCATCCATAATTTCGTAGGTTAGCTTATTTTTGAGAACGCCATCCTGGTGAATGCCAGACTCATGAGCAAAAGCATTGGCTCCCACTATGGCTTTGTTGGGTTGTACTAACATGCCTGTGAGGTTAGAAACCAAGCGGGATGTCTTGTAAATTTGCCTGGTGTCAATCTTCGTCAATGGTTCTTCTGACTCCACAGATCGGAAGAGCTCGGTATCAGCCTAACGGTAGATTC
>JAAHHL010000318.1 GCA_010672185.1 Caldora sp. SIO3E6
TGGTGCTTGACATATAGGACAGGTGTAGTACAATCCAATTTCTGGTTTGTATTCTTCTTGGCAAGAATGACAAAAAGCAATCAAAGGTGTCTCGCGAATTGCTAACTTGACTCCCTCTAAAAAACTGTTGCGAGTTTGTACAGTAAATGCAAACTGCAAACTGGCTGGTTCTACGCAAGTGAATTGCCCAACAATCAAATGAATTGTTTCTATTTGTGGCTGCTGATCTTGAGACTCATACCAGTCTTTGACCGTCAGTATGAGGGCTTTAGTCATATCAGTTTCGTGCATTTTGCATTACCATTTGACTAATTTTTTCATGATATTCAAGTCTTGATCAAGCTCATTCCCTCGATTCCGCCCAGGAAAAACATTAGAGGCTGAGTATTTAGGACTATTTTCCTTGAGAAGCTTAAAAAAAAAACTCTCCTCTAGTATTAACCATACCGTAAATTGGTATACCAAGAGAGAGATTTTCTAACATATAATTAATGTCAAGTTCGGCTAAACAGTCATCATTTACTTCTACCTTGCAAACTTTTTCCCTCCCTAGCCTGCGGCTTCTGCTTGCAGTACCACCTTATTGCAATTATCGTTACTCCCATTTAACCAGTTCTGGCTGTGACTCTGGATGAATATAAGCGGGTTTACCTGAACGTGGCAATTGTCCAGAAATGACTAAGTGAGCCATAGTATCACAAATGACCCGAGTTGCCATTAAAGCTGTAATATCACTAATGTCATAAGGGGGAGAAACTTCTACTACTTCCAAACCACAAACTGGGGTATTTTGTACGATTTTCTTCAGTAAGTAGAGGGCTTCACGGGGAAGTAAACCACCAGGTTCGGGCCATCCTGTACCAGGAACAAAACCGGCATCAATGCAATCGATATCAAAGCTAATCCACACACAGTCTGTGCCATCGGTTGCTCGCTCAATTGCAAAATCTGCGGCAGCATCTAGCCCCATTTCTGTAATATCGGTTACAGTCAGGATATTCGTAGCCCGTTCTCGGCAGACTTTGACCCCCTGACGGGGTACTTGCCAGCCTCCAATACCGAGTTGCACTAAGTTTTTTGCTGGGGCATTTTTGAGATTAGTGGCGTGAAACCAGGGGCAAGTATGCATCCGTTCATCAAGATCGGTTTCTTGAGTATCCACATGGCGATCGAAGTGAATAATACCAACTTTTTTCTCACCTAGGTGACGACAAATTCCTCTAACAGTAGGAAAACCGATGGAGTGATCACCCCCTAAAATAATGGGAAATGCTCCTGAACTAAAGACGTGAGCCACACCTTTGGAAATTTGGTCGAAGGACTTTTCGTTATTGGCGGGAATCGTAAAAATATCCCCGGCATCACACAAGGTAATTTGCTCCCGCAAATCAACACCGAGTTCAAAATTGTAGGGAGTGTAAAGAGCGCTAATGCGCCGAATACCTTGGGGACCAAATCTTGTGCCAGGGCGATAGGTGGTTCCTGAATCGTGGGGAACACCGATGATGGCGACATCGTAGTTCCCAACTTGGCGCACATCTTCTATATAAGGTGCTTTGAGGAAGGTATTAATCCCGGCATAGTGAGGCAGTTCCCCCCGTGAAAAAGTAGGAATTGTGCGATCGCGAATACTTTCTGCTGCTTCTAAACCGTATGTTAAACCCTGGTCAACTTCTTGCTGCCAGCCGGTTAAGGGAAGCTGTCTTTCTCGCTCCAAAGCCCATTGAGCTTCACTGGAATTTCCATTGCTACTAGCGTTGGGAGGGTGAAAGGGTAACTGTTCACTCATTAAATTGTTCCTACTACACTTGGGGATGGAGTACCAACAATTTTGAAGCATTAATGTATCTAAAGCTACAAAATTTATGGAGTATAGTCGTTGGTCATTGGTTATTGAGACTCAATTTGCTGGTTTGACTCCCCAAAAGGTGTGCCAAAATAAGATAAAGAAATGTTAAACAAAGGTTGAGTCCCCGATAACTAAAGACAAGACTTAAAATAACACCATCGTTATCATTTGAGGCTAATTAGGTGCAGTCCCCAACTATCTCCAATACCAGCACAATCTCCCAAGCAACCGCACTACCTAAAACCACCACTCGCCAAACAGGTGCTTTTGCTCTCATTGACTCTCTGAGGCGTCATGGTGTCGAGCATATCTTCGGCTATCCTGGTGGAGCAATTCTGCCAATTTACGACGAACTGTATAAGTGGGAAGCTAGAGATGAAATACAGCATATCCTGGTTCGACATGAGCAGGGAGCTTCCCATGCAGCAGACGGTTATGCCCGTGCTACCGGTAAAGTAGGTGTCTGTTTCGCCACTTCCGGTCCTGGAGCAACTAACTTAGTTACAGGTATTGCCACTGCTCACATGGATTCTATTCCTTTGGTAGTAGTTACCGGTCAGGTCACCCGTGCAGCAATTGGCTCTGATGCCTTTCAGGAAACTGACATTTATGGCATTACTCTGCCGGTTGTCAAGCATTCTTATGTAGTACGCGACCCCAGGGATATGGCAAGGATTGTTGCTGAAGCCTTTGATCTGGCTATTACAGGACGTCCTGGCCCTGTGCTGATTGATATTCCTAAGGATGTAGGCTTAGAAGAATTTGACTATACACCAGTAGAACCTAGTACGGTCAAGTTAAGGGGCTATCGTCCCACAATGAAAGGCAATCCTCGCCAAATCAACCAGGCACTCAATCTCATGCGTTTGGCTAAACGACCTCTACTATATGTAGGAGGTGGTACGATCGCTTCTAGTGCCCACGTCGAATTGCAAAAATTAGCAGAAATTTTCCAAATCCCAGTCACCACAACCCTAATGGGTAAGGGTTCATTTGATGAATCTCATCCTTTATCTGTAGGGATGTTGGGAATGCATGGCACTGCCTATGCCAACTTTGCGGTGAGTGAGTGTGACTTGCTGATTGCCGTAGGTACTCGTTTTGATGACCGGGTAACAGGTAAACTAGATCAATTTGCCTGCCATGCTCAAGTGATTCATATTGATATTGATCCTGCAGAGGTAGGGAAAAATCGAGAACCTCAAGTGCCAATTGTCGGTGATGTACGGTTGGTGCTGAATAGCTTATTGCGCCGCCATCAAGAATTGGGTATCTCAACGGAACCGGAGCAAACCAAAGAGTGGTTGTTACGCATTAAGCGTTGGCGCTTGGAATACCCCTTACAAGTACCTCAATATCCTGATAGTATCTCTCCTCAAGAAGTAATTGTGGAGTTAAGGCGTCAAGCACCCAATGCTTACTACACTACAGATGTCGGTCAACATCAAATGTGGTCAGCACAATTCCTTCAAAATGGACCACGCCAGTGGATTACCAGTGGTGGTTTAGGAACCATGGGATATGGTTTACCCGCAGCTATGGGTGTGAAAGTAGCACTGCCAAACGAACAAGTAATTTGTGTTGCTGGAGATGCGAGTATCCAAATGAATATTCAGGAATTGGGTACTTTGGCACAGTATGGCATCAATGTGAAAACCGTAATTATTAATAACGGTTGGCAAGGGATGGTGCGCCAGTGGCAACAGGCTTTCTTTGGAGAGCGCTATTCTTCATCTAATATGGAAGTCGGGATGCCGGACTTTGTAAAATTAGCTGAGGCTTATGACATTAAAGGTATGCTTGTCAGTAGTCGGGATGAACTGAAAGATGCGATCGCCCAAATCTTGGCTTATGATAGTCCAGTACTAGCAGATATAAGGGTTACCAAGGACGAAAACTGCTATCCTATGGTAGCTCCCGGCAAGAGCAATGCTCAGATGCTCGGTTTACCAGAGCGCAAGCAGCCAGAACCAACCGTAGAATCAATCAATTGCAGTAACTGTGGTGCTCAAAATCTTCCTAGTAACAACTTCTGTCCTGAATGTGGCGCGAAGCTTTAATATCATGTCCGGTTGAATACTTATCATTAAGGCTGATGCGACCGACGCGGGGACGCGGGGACGCGGGGACGGGTCGAGAGGGATTTTCATGCATGGTGGTGAAAAATTTTTTCATAGGGACTGCCTCTTGTTCCCCTCCTTGGAGGGGTTAGGGGTGGGTCCTGCCTCATTGGTGTCAACTTAAGCCACAACCATTGCCAATTGATGCTTTCGAGACGTTCTACTTTCTCTCTTAGCGGGTGGCGTTACCCTACCTGATTAACAGTAAAAAGAGCCAGCGACAGGAGCATTCTCTTGCTCCTCCGCTCCTCCGCTCCTCTGCTCCCCAGCTTCAAGCGCTTTTCAGGTTAAGTTGACACCAATGGTTGGTGCCTCCTAACTCCTGCCTTCAGCAAGCGCCAACTATTTCCGGGGTGTTAAGGGAACGCGAATTTGATTGAAGCTCAGCCAAATAACGCACAATTGTTTGAGCTGTAGCTATATTAGTTGCCAATGGCACTGGATGCAGATCAGATAATCTTGAGAGTGCTTCTAATTCTGGTTGATCTGTTCTCCGTGCAAGGGGTTCCCTCAAATAGATAATGGCTTGGATGTTTCCTGACAAGATTAACGAACCAATTCCTTGATCTCCTGCCATTAATTGTTGAGCCTGGATGGTTTTACTGACAGTTACCTCCGTTTGCTGCTCCAAAATTTCCCCAGTTGCAGCAGTTGCTGCAATTGCATGGATGGAGAAAAAATCTTGGTGTTCTAAGACTAAATCCACCAATTCTGCTGTTTTTTGCTCACAAGCTAGCAGAGCGATGTACTCCCTTGTGTCCCTATACTTGTCTTTCAGTAATCTTTGTATGGCAGATTCAGTAAGCGCACTAATCAACTTTACTCCGATATTACATCGGTTAAAATTGAGTTCCTCGATATCGTCAAAGGTGATAATGGCGATTTCCCCCTGACTAGCTGCTACTACATCCACTGTCCTAGGACTTGATTTAATTAAGGCTATCTCTCCCAAGAGGTCTCCTTGAGTCAGGGTAGCAATGACTTGCTCATTGTCAATAATTTCGACTTCACCGCTGATGATGATACCTAAATAAGTCCCTACTTCTCCCTTACGCATCATCACCTGCCCTGCAAAAAATTTGTGGCAAGAAAAATATTCACTGATGATTTGCAGCTCTTCGGTATAAAAGTTTCTTAATAAATCCAGCTCCAAAAGTAAATTTTTGGTGATAGTCATTACAGTATTTGCTCATTCTTCTAAGGTTTTAACATCTACAGCAAAACAACGGCAATATAGGTTTAGGTGTTAGGTGTTAGGTGTTAGGTGAGGTGTGATACACAATCCGGATAATTCCCATACAAATTATTCTTCAAGCAAAATTCAGCTCCTCCAGCTTAACTTAATAAAAGTATAGTTATTCAACCGGATTTTATATGAGGTATAGCGCTACGCGCAATTCAAAATTCAAAATTCAAAATTCAAAAATAGACCATGACTAAGTTTCAGGCTTTATTAATGTCCTAACCTAAGTGCGTAGTGCTATATCAAGTGTTAGGTAATTTTTTACTTTCAGGATTAAAAATCAAAAATGATATTTTTTCTCTATTCTTTTAAAATAAATAAGCTCTGAGTAAAAATTATTATGCCTTCCGATAAATTTATTCGCCAGTTGCGCCAAGAGGCAGAACAATGGCAAAGTGAGGGATTAATAACTACTTCTGTGTATGAACAACTAGCTCAACGGTATCAGTTTAGTAACATTGAAACTGCTGCTCGTAACCGATTTGTCATGATTTTAATTGGGTTGGGCTCTTTGCTGTTGGGCTTAGCCATAATTACCTTGATCGCCGCTAACTGGCAAACTTGGTCACGGGAACTGAAAGGGACTTTGCTTCTTGGTTTGTTCGTGGGTGTCAATACTGCTGGCTTTTACCTCTGGCGACACCCAACAACAGGATGGCAAAGGCGTTTAGGACAGGGATTATTACTCCTAGGGGCATTGATTTTAGGAGCTAACATGGCTGTGATGTCTCAACTATTTCACCAGAGTGGACTGCTTTATCAGTTGTTTCTCTTTTGGGGATTGGGTGTCTTAGCTATGGCTTATAGCCTCAGGTTTACTTGGTTAGGAATACTAGCCATCCTCTTGATTGGGAGCGGTTATGGGCAATCCCTGTCAGAATTTACCTCCATAGGAGAATTTTTTGGGTTGCAACTGCTAGTGCAGTATATGCCAGTTTTAGCAGGCTTGATGTTTATTCCCTTGGCTTACTGGTGCTGTTCCTCATGGCTGTTTCGGCTAGGTGCGATCGCGGTAGTTTATTCCCTAGAAGCTAGTTTGATACAATTAGGTCTAGTAAATTCGACCGCTTGGATTGCCGCGATCGCTTGTGCCCTACCACCTGCACTGTTATGGGCCTATAGTGATTCCCTTTGGGCAAAGCATCTACTACCAGTAAAATCCTTCAATAGGCTAGCTCGCACTCTTGCGGTCTGCTTCCTCAGCCTCCTGTTTTATATCTTATCTTTTCACTGGGTATGGAAAACATCCCCACTACCCACAGGGGAAAACATCTCACCACTACCTGGGTTTGTTTTGATCAATCTTTTGGTGCTAGGTTCCTTAACTATCTGGGAATGGTTACGACTATTTCTTCAGCTAAGGGAGGGTTGGAGGAAAAGAAAGCAAAAGGAGGAAGGAGTGGTTAATCTGTATCCCGTTGGGGGTTTACTAACCAACAGTATGGTGGGAATCATGATTATTACCAGTGCTTTAGTTCCCTATTGGCATTTAAGTATCAGCAGTCTATCTGTCGTCGGGGTATTGCTCTTTAATCTGCTCCTCTTCCTGCTCACTGCTGGTTTAGTTCGTGAGGGATGGTTACAAGGGCAACGACGCCTATTCTGGGGTGGGATGATGCTCCTATCTTTGCAAATTTTCAGCCGGATGTTGGAGTACAATACCGATTTACTGTTCAAATCCTTAATCTTGTTTCTGTGTGGAGGTAGCGTTATTGCTGCTGGACTTTGGTTTGAACGTTATATGCTAGCCTCTGAAGGTTCTCCAAAGAGAAGTAATGGAACAGAAGCCTCAACTAATGAGTAATAATTCTCATTCTCCTCATCCCATCTCCCTCTGGCGATTCTGGATTCCTCTTGTGTTTCAAGCCGCACTAATTTTGGCTGTTCCAGCTAGAGCAGTTTACACTCATTTGACTGGTAAAACCGTCATTCTTCAGGCAGTGCCAGTAGATCCCGATGAACCATTGCGGGGTTATTCCCAAACTCTCCGGTATGATATATCTCATCAAGATACCTTACGGGAGCTTCCGGGTTGGGAAACATTACCCAAGCAATCACCTAATGGTAATGAATTGCTCTTTATCAAACCCGGTAGCAGTTTTTATCTAATTTTGGAAGAACCAGCTCCTAACCCTGCTATTGAACTACCACAACCATGGAAACCAGTAGCAATTAGCCAGGAAC
>JAAHHL010000319.1 GCA_010672185.1 Caldora sp. SIO3E6
TGGTGCTTAAGCCCCTTGTTAACTTGCTTTACCTGAGAATGTCTCAACCGCCCTGGCGACTGCTATAGTTGTCTGTTGATACCAAAGTTTCCGGATTCATTGTATTTAAGAATTTTGTAACTGAACTGTGGATGAATGGAAATTTTGTTAGCGGAAAATCTTCGCTTGTTGTCAGCTTTGTTGTTCTGGTTAAGGAGGGTAGGCAATGCCCACCCTCAACCCAACCTACACTCTGAATATCGAATAGCGATCGCTATTTGGTTGAATAACGCTTCTCAATTTGCTGAATGATTGTGTCCCAAAAATCTTCTTGAGGTACATCTTCTTAATGCAATACGACAACGTCTGAAGGCAAGTGATCCAGAAAGTTGTACTATAGGCGTCCTTGCTGGTCAATTTTGGTTCTACAGTCCATGTCATTTTACTAGAGATTACAAAACCATGTTTGGGGAGTTGCCTTCAGAGACTTTGCAAAAGACAGCAAAAGTTAACTAAGATTGAACCATGATCTTGTTGGAGCTTTGAATTGGAGGTTGTTTTTACCACAAAGGCACAAAGTACACGAAGGGAAGATGCGATCGCGATCACAAATATTATCCCTAGACAACTTGTAGATAAAGAAATAGGGGACTTTGAGGTAAAGACTGTACCTCATAAATATGAGAAACGCTATATTAATGCTACTGTTAGCGTCTCTATCTATCTGAACTTGAAACATCTTAAATTTAATTGATCGAGCAAGACAAGACAACGCAATTTAAGTGTCCGCAAGAGCAATTAAAATGTCTCAAAAATTATTGGAGAGTAATTAGGGTTTGCCGGAGATCACAAAGCGTCCGACAGCAACAAGGAAACCACCAACCGCAGTGATTAAAACGCCGATCAATGTCCAAATTTGGGCTTTGGATGACCCTTTTAGTTCCTTAATATCAGTTTCTATCGAGTCTAGCCTTGTTTCTACTTTGGTTTGGTTTTTCTCTAAGTTACTAAGGCATTCATTGAGCTTATCGAACTTAGTCTCAAACTTTTCGTCAATCTTGTCTAACTTATAATTGATCTGTTTAAGGATCTCCTCAAGGGAATAAGTTACAGTTATGGGACTTTGGGTCATGGTTTAAACTCCAACCAATTGTTATCAATCTAGAATCGAAAAATCTTAAATCTCATGCGCCTGTTTACGACAAAAGCTGGATTGCTCTGCTACTTAGAGCGTCATCGACAAAATCAGGAAGTTGGTCTTGTTCCCACTATGGGTTCGCTGCATATTGGTCACTTAAGTTTAATTGAGCGGGCCAGACAAGACAATGCCATCGTCGTTGTCAGCATTTTTGTCAACCCACTACAGTTTGCACCGACAGAGGATTTCCAGGAATACCCCCGTCAGTTGGAAAAAGACCGTCAACTTTGTGAACAGGTGGGAGTAGATGTGATTTTTGCTCCCTCTACTGAAGAAATGCTTCCTCCTACCCAGTCAAACGAGAATACTCAAGTTATCCCACCACAAGAGATGATATCTGGATTGTGTGGTCGCTCCCGCACTCATTTCTTTCAAGGGGTTGCCACTATTGTGACGAAGCTGTTGAACTTAGTACAGCCGCAACGAGCTTATTTTGGTCAAAAGGATGCTCAACAGCTAGCAGTTATCCAACGTTTGGTGGCAGACTTAGATCTTGGTGTAGAAATTGTACCTTGTCCCATTGTGCGGGAAGAGTCAGGACTAGCTTGCAGTTCCCGCAACCAGTATCTAACCGAATCGCAAAAATCCCAGGCTCCACTAATATATAGTGCATTGCAACAAGCCCAAAAGACCTTTCAAGCAGGTGATCGCAACTGTGCCAATTTGATTGAGATAGTCAATGCAAAATTAGCTCCTACTCAGGATATCCAGGTGGAATATGTGGAACTGGTAGATCCAACAACCATGATACCTTTAACTCAGGTAGATAAGGTGGGATTATTAGCGATCGCGGCACGTTTGGGTTCAACTCGTTTAATTGACAATCTGTTGCTGCGACACCGTAAACCAATTGTAGCCATTGATGGACCGGCAGGTGCTGGTAAATCTACGGTGACTCGCCTGATAGCTAAAGCACTAGGACTAATGTATTTAGATACTGGTGCTATGTACAGATCTATCACCTGGCGGGTGATGCAAGCAGGAATTGAGCTAGAAGATGAACCAGCGATCGCTGAATTAGTCAGTCAGTCTCAAATTTCCCTAACTACTGATGATACCAATAGTGCAACAGTTCGCGTTTGGCTTAATGGAGAGGAAGTTACCCAGATTATTCGCTCCCCTGAAGTTACTGCCAATGTATCTGCGATCGCGGCTCAACCGGCAGTTCGCCGTGCATTAGTCAAGCAGCAGCAGTCTTGGGGAAGTCAGGGAGGTATTGTTGCTGAGGGTCGTGATCTGGGCACCCATGTCTTTCCGGATGCGGAACTTAAAATTTTCTTAACTGCTTCTGTTCAAGAAAGAGCAAGGCGACGTCAACAAGACCTCGAACAACAGGGATTTAAGGATATCAATTTAGCAGAAATAGAGCGGGATATTCAACAGCGGGATCTCAAAGACAGCACCCGCGCTTTTTCCCCCCTGCGTAAGGCAGCTGATGCGATTGAAATTAACACGGATGGTTTAAATATTGCCCAAGTAACTGAAAAAATTGTCAGTATTTACCATCAGCAGCAATCAATGCCCTTAGTAGAACAGACGAACTGATGCAGATATCTCATGGGATTAATGCAAGGTGGTAACATGGGTCAGTCTCAGGGCAATTATATTCTGCCACAAAAATTATGAATCCTTGTTTAGAAATTTCAGATCCAGATGTTTTTGCTCTTCTCCATCGAGAAGCTCAGCGTCAGCAAGATAGCATTGAATTAATCGCCTCGGCTAACTTTACCAGCCGTGCTGTATTGGAAGCCACTGGCTCAATCTTGACCAATAAAGTAGTTGAAGGATATCCAGGAAGGCGCTACTTTAGTGGCTGTGAGTATGTCGATGCACTAGAAAACTTAGCCATTGAACGAGCCAAAGAACTATTTGGAGCAACTTACGCTAATCTTGAACCCTACACAGGTTCCCAAGCTAATCATGCGGTTTACCTGACTGTTCTCAAACCAGGCGATCGCATCTTAGGGATGGATCTAGGTCATGGAGGACATCTAAGTCATGGTGCGAAATTTACCATGACAGGTAAGATTTACGACTGTCATTTCTATAAAGTCGATCCAGAGACAGAGCGTTTAGACTACGATCAAATTCTCGCTCAAGCTAAAGATATCCGTCCCAAACTGATTATTGCCGGTGCGAGTTCCTATCCCCGCATGATTGATTTCCAACGTTTTCGGGAAATTGCTGATGAAGTGGGAGCCTATTTATTAGCTGATATCGCCCACATTTGTGGATTAATAGCAGCCGGATTGCATCCGTCTCCGGTTCCCTATGCTCATTTTGTTACTACTAGCACCCAAAAAACCTTGCGCGGACCCCGTAGTGGCATGATCTTGATGGGAGAGCATTCCGCAGCAGAATTTGCTCGCAAGATTGACAGTGCTGTCTTTCCTGGGGTACAAGGAGCTGTTCATGTCCATGCGATCGCAGCCAAAGCAGTGATGCTCAAAGAAGCCATGTCTGAAAGCTTTGCTGCTTATCAACGTCAAAATCTGGAAAATTCCCAGATATTAGCAGAAGATTTGATCGCAAGGGGATTTCGTCTGGTTTCTGGCGGTACGGATAACCATTTGATGCTGCTAGATCTCAGTCAGCAAGGGATCACAGGCAAGGAAGCCGAAGATCGTCTAGCCAGCGTCAAGATTACTGTCAATAAAAACCTGCTTCCCTATGATTCCCAGAAGCCTACAGTATGCAGCGGTATCCGGGTAGGAACATCGGCAATCACGACCCGGGGATTTGGTTCTGAGGAAATGCATCGCATTGCCGATTTGATCGATACAATGCTGAGTGACGAACCTACAGTTAATACCATTGCTAAGGTTCAAGCTGAAGTTAGTCAGTTATGTCGCCTTCATCCCCATATCGATTCGATTTACGAGCAAAATGGGGATAGGTTTACCCTTGAATCCCAATACCAACTGCAAAATTAATTCTCTACCCAGGATTGCTCAGCAATTTCCTTGAAAAAACCAAAATTAGAGGTGCATATCATGACCACAACAACAAGCTCTGAACAAGCTACAGAACGGGCCAGAGTCCACTACAACAGCGACAATGCTCGTAATTTGTATGAGATTGCTATTGGCAGCGACACCTTAAATTTAGGGATGTATGAGGACGATCCCGATCGCCCCATCGCCGAAGGTATGGCGAAAACCACTGAATGGATGGGAGCACAAGTACAGAACCTCAATCCCGACTTCCGTGTCCTTGATCTCGGTGCTGGATATGGGCCAGCGGCAAGGCATTTAGCTGGCAAATATGGCTGTCACGTTACCTGTCTCAACATTAGCGAAGAGCAAAATCAGGAAAATGAGCGGCGCAATCGCGAACAGGGTCTTGACAATTTGATTGACATTGTGTACGGAAACTTTAAAGACATTCCTTTTGACGATGGCAGCTTCGATCTAGTTTGGTCTCAGGATGCCCTATTCCACACAGATGGGCAAGACCGAGTCCTAGAAGAAGCCTATCGGGTACTCAAACCAGGTGGACAGTTACTGTTTATGGATATTCTACAAGCGGATGATTGTCCAGATGGAGCCTTAAAGGATTCACTGGAACGGGTTAATATTCTTCACGAGCGTATAGGCTCTTTCCATTCCTATACCAGCAAAGCTGAAAGCCTGGGTTTTAAAACCATCAACGTGATCGACAAATCCTATCAGTTGCTCGTCCATTACACCAAGTTGAGAGATTCAGTAATTGCCCATTACGACGAACTTAGCCAAAAATGTACTCCAGAATTTTTAGAATCTTCTAAGAATGGCTTATGTCAATGGGTGGAATCGGCGGATAAAGGTATGTTTACCTGGGGCTTATTTCATTATCGCCGTCCTTAAATCAATGCTTGCATTCGTGAGGTAGATCTTTATCCCCCTAAATCCCCCTTTGAAAGGGGGACTTTGAGTTCCCCTTTCAAAGGGAGACTTTGAGTTTGAAACTTTCTCAAAAATTGCCTAGAAACACTGTAATGACCCCTCAAGAAATTATCAAAACCCATCGCGATCACATCTTTTTTTCCTGGGCACCTCAGAAAAACATCCAAAATCCAATTGTCATGGATCGTGCTGAAGGGATGTACTTCTGGGATAAAGATGGCAAAAAATACCTAGATTTTTCCAGTCAGTACGTCAATATGAATATTGGTCACAGCCACCCCAAGGTGATCGCTGCGATCAAAGACCAAGCCGATAAATTGGTATTTGCCCATCCCGGTACGGCTACGGAAATTCGCGCAGCAGCAGCGGCTAAGTTAGCGGAAATTACACCAGGGGATCTGACTAAGACTTTCTTTACCCTAAGTGGAGCTGAAGCCATTGAAAATGCCATCAAAATAGCTCGTATGTACACGGGTAGGCATAAAATTGTCACCCGCTATCGCAGCTATCACGGTGCTACCCTCGGTGCTGCAACCGCAGGAGGAGACCCTAGGGGCCTGGTTCACCAACCCGGTATTAGTGGGATTGTTCGGGTTCATGACCCCTATGCTTACCGTTGCCCTTTTGGCTACGCACCAGCAGGCAATCCCCAAGTATACATTGATCATGTGATCCAAACCATTGAGTTTGAGGGACCCGAAAACGTAGCGGCAATCCTCATGGAAACGGTTACGGGTTTCAATGGAGTGATTATTCCCCCCGATGGTTACTGGCAAGCACTGCGGGAATATGCTGATCAGCATGGTATCTTGCTCATTTGCGATGAAGTTCTAGCAGGTTTTGGTCGGACAGGGAAAATGTTTGCGATCGAGCATTATGGTGTAGTTCCCGATATTATGGCTATGGCGAAGGGACTCACCTGTGGCTATATTCCTATGGGTGGAGTGATAGTGCGGCAGCACATTGCCGATTATTTTGAAACTAACCCCTTTGTTTGCGGACTGACTTTTGGTAGTCATCCCATTGGTTGCGCTGCGGCTTTGGCGACAATGGAAGTCTATGAAGCCGAAAATCTGGTGGAAAATAGCCGGGTTATGGGGATACGGATGGCGGAAAAACTACAGGAAATGAAAGCCAAACATCCATCGGTGGGGGATGTCCGTAGCCTGGGACTTTATGGTGTGATTGAGTGTGTCAAGAACCGAGAAACGCGGGAACCGATGGCTCCTTGGAATGCCAAACCTCATGAAATGGTGGTGATGGGAAAAGTTGCCGCTCGTCTTCGAGAGCTTGGTTTACATGGTCTTCTACGCTGGAATTGGGTATTTATGTCTCCCCCACTGTGCATTAATGAGGAACAGTTAGAAGAAGGTTTTGCGATTATTGATGATGCGTTGAAAATTGCGGATGAAGCCTACGAAGGTTAATTAGCGATTAATCATTTCATTGATATTTGAAGTAGGTTGGGAGCAATACACTCAACTATCCACCAGTTATGTACATAGTCATCAAACTATGACAAATGACCAATGACCAATGACAAATGACAAACTACTTAAAATAGGAGAAAATTCCCATGCAAATTGGATTTATTGGTTTGGGTAATATGGGCGGTGGTATGGTTGCCAATTTGCTCAAAACAGGATTTGAGGTTGCGGTATACGATATCCAGCGGTCAAAAGCTGAAGCCTTAATCGCCGCCGGAGCCAGTTGGCGCAATTCTATCCCTGAGGTAGCGGGTGATGCGGATGTCATCATGACAAGTTTGCCAGGACCAAAGCAGTTAGAAGCGGTGATGTTGGGGGATACTGGAGTAATTGCCCATGCCAGTCCCGGAACGATTTGGCTCGATACGGGCACTAATTCCATAGAAATTATGACAAAAATTTCAGCCCTGGCTGGGGAACGGCAAATTGACTCAATTGCAGCTCCAGTTTCTGGAGGAGCAAAAGGGGCTGAAACTGGCACGCTATCAATGTTTGTCGGCGGGAATCAAGCAACTTTTGACAAAATTAAGGGGATATTGGAAGCAATCGGTTCCCAAATTTATTATGTAGGGCCTCTTGCCCATGCCATTCTTTCTAAGTTATTGATTAATTATCTTTGCTTTATCAATACTAAAGCCTTAGGAGAGGTACTGTCTTTGGGGAAGGAAGCCGGAATTGACCCCAAACAACTCACAAACATGATTCAAGCAGGTTCCGGTAGTAGCTGGGTAGCGGAAAAATTGCTACCCTCCATCTTAGAAGGAAATCCAGGTCCAGCATTTACCTTGAATTTAGCTCACAAGGATGCCTGTTTAGTTAATGAACTCAATCAAAGACAACA
>JAAHHL010000032.1 GCA_010672185.1 Caldora sp. SIO3E6
TTCAGCAGAAACAGTAAATCTAGGGGACTGGGGAAAACATAAAATTTATCCAGTTCATTAGCGCTACTGCTCCCCCATAGCCTATCCCTTCTGGTTCAGTAAAATCTTTCTCCTCTATCGCCTTGCCATCAATCATAAATAAGTTTTGTATAGCTTCCTTGTAGGCGATCGCTCCTTGTCCAGCCTGCTGCACAAACTTGGTATAATAATCCCCAGAATTGGGCTTTTCTGTATACCTGTGTCCCATTACAGAAAAATCAGAAGTCTCCGAAAAAGGTAAATCATCGTGGCAGGTAACCTCTGCATCAAAACTTGCGATAGCAGATTGCAACCTCCCCCTCTCTCTAAACTTCAATTCCCCAAACTGTTCATCAGAAAGCCCATAGGCTTCATACATTAACCACTCAATAGCAATAGAAGGACTCTGAGCAGTAATCCTTCTCTGATACTCAAAGTAGACATTAGCAGCTAACGGCTTCTGAACAAAAACCTTGCTCCCTATTTGAACAACAGTTTGCTCCCTCTGTACAGGCGAATTGCCATTCGCCCCTACCTTATCCTGGATTTCTATAGCAGTGTTTCTGCCATTGACTTTCTTACTCATAACTTATTACTTATTACTTATTAACTCCCCCAAACATTAACCCCATTAATCTCCCACTTCCTCGCCTGAGGTTCAAAATAGAAACTGTTAGCACCCAACTCATGTCCAAAGCCCCAAACAGTCATCTGGAGTTCCATTTCAGCTTTTTCATTGGGAGTCAAGGAACTGTGGAAAGCATATTTTTTAACCTCACCTTTGAGAGTATATTTGATAGTTGCGTTAGTATTGGAATACCGGTCACGGGCTTTACCGGTCACCTGTACTGTTATACTGTTACTTCCCCCACCAGGAGCCATTGTTTGCTTAATTAATAAGTCTAATTCTTCACTGATTCCCCCAAGAGTCATTGCAGCTTCCATCGCCTCAAATCCCAGCAACCTTTGCTGCTCCCCCGCCTCACCAATCCTGGAATCAGTATCCACTGTTCGCATTATTTCTGGCAAGGTAATCTCTTTTACCATCCCCTTGGCATCAGCTGGGTTACCTACATAGTCCATTATTTTAAATTCCGTGTCCTCACCAGGGACATATTCATAAACTGCCATCTTTTAACCTAACCTTTAAAACTACATTCAGTTCTTAGCTATCAGCATTCAGCATTCAGCATTCAGCTAAAAACTCATTACTCATTACTCCATCTCACCTTTCTACTGAAACCGAAATTGAAACAGACGCCGTAATCAACTCAATTGGTAGCCAGGGTGCAAACTCAATAGTGTAGTCCAATTTGCCTGCATTGTAATCACTCTTGGATTCATTAAAAGTAGCCTTATATCCCTGCTTAATTGCCCTTTTTGCTGCCTCCTCTGATAAGCAATCAATAAAGGATTCCCTCAGTAAGCTAGCTGTGGCGAAATTGCTTTCTTGGGATAGAAACTTAATTGAACGCGCCTCAACCAGTCGGGTAATTTCATCTCTGGCTCGAATAGCATTAATAAAGGTTAAAACATCTGTTAAACCTTCCGAGTAGCTACTGTTCCTGCCTCCCCAAATAACATATTTACCATCGGGATTACGGTTAACAGTTAGTACCCCTTTATCATTGAGTTTCTCATTATCGGATGTTTCGGAAGAATAGCTGAGGGACATGGTTACATCCGTCCCATTTACCCCTTTTAAAGGCTGGTTAAGGGGAGATTGTCCATAGTTGGCAAGGTTAGCCAGT
The DNA here is from genome assembly GCA_010672185.1 of Caldora sp. SIO3E6. Classification (GTDB taxonomy): domain Bacteria; phylum Cyanobacteriota; class Cyanobacteriia; order Cyanobacteriales; family Coleofasciculaceae; genus Caldora. The sequence goes on from JAAHHL010000032.1 coordinate 1,770, forward strand.
ATCCCTGCAAGGTGTACGCTGAGTTCCTCTAATTTAGTCGGATCATCGGTATTTTGCATATGGGGAAAGCAGACAACGATGCGATTATCCTTGATTCCCACCCCATCATCCGCATCTCTAGCAGTGAGGGCATCATTAACAGAAGTAGCAGCAGTGATGTCAATTAATGCGATCGCACGAATATTATCTACGATGGTATTCAATGCAGCAACGATAGCGGTACTGTTGAACGAAGGGCATAGCACCACTTGAGGAGTTATCCCCAGCTGAGTACGGTCGTTGGCAAGTAAGGGGATAGCCGCCAATGTCCCCGCTTCATCTGCTGTTGCCCCTTTGATGACAATCAGGTTACCACAACCATAACGCTGCAATAGGGCGACTGCTTTGGGTAACGTGTCCGTAGCTCCCCCTGCTCCTAATATAGTTGTGGCATCCTCCTTGGTTCTAATCCGAGTAGGAGTACTCGCAGCCAGAGTCCCCGTGGTACAGGTTCCCACTACAGCAACTTCCAACTGCGCCTTCAAGGGAATTGCTTCAGCGCTCGTCTGTTTGACGATTACCCCTGTATTAGTCGGCATTTACCACCTCCTCAATTACAACTGGCTCACTGTCTTTAGCAACAGTGAGAATTTCTTCTGCGTAACCGCTGGCAATCGCATTTTGGAAATACTCTGTTTCTGGCACTACCGCCTCTATCCCTTTACCCAGGACAATTGTCTCATTTTCAAATGGAATGCGAACCACCACATCTGCTAACCAGCGGATTCTCATCAACTCACCTCCACCAAATCACCAAATTTGTCATCTACCTCAACCGCTGTCACCAAAGGCATCGGTTTGATTTCATCACTGGGTACAAGAGTAGTGGTGAAACTGAAGTTTATCTCCTTGTACCATTGCCCTTTACTGGGAGCAAAAAGCCTGCCTGATACTAATCTCAAAGGGGTAAGAGTATCAGGTAGGCGATATCCAGGTAGGATTAATAGGGTTTGTTGCTCAGCCCATTCTAGAGCAGCTCTAAATATAGTAGGGTCGTCTGTGCGACGCTTTTGGAAATACAGGCGTACTACCAGAGTAACCGTAATCTCCTGTACTGAATCGCTGGTATCACCGAGGGAGGCGCTATATTCAGGAAACAGCCAATCAATACTTTCAAACTGCTCCTTGCCAAACTTCCCCGCCTCGTTGGGGAGAGCGGCAACCGGAATATTGTTCAATCCGTCCCTAATTGGAGCTAGTCGAGTTGCGATCGCTTCGTTCCAGGCGTCAAAATCCACTTTTTTTTCCCAAATACGATAATCATTAACTGTATTTGAGTATTATAAGACTCATCTTGAAGGGAAGTTGACTACTTATCTTCTTTTTCGACGTGGAATTTTACTCTGTTCCCTGTTCCCTACGTTGTCAGACGCTTATTACTTAGAATAGGTCATCGCTACGTCCTTTTCTAATCTCTGCCAGTTCCCGTTTGATTCGATAGGCGTTTTTACTGAGCAGAGCAGGAATATCGCGACCCTGGCGGATAAAAGCAATGATCGCAATCGTCTGTTTTTCTATAGGTTCATAGACGATGTAATGCTCACGAGCTGGATATATTCCCAATCCGCTATCACCTGTTAGCTCCTGCCGCTTAGCAAAGCGTTGGTAGTTTTCAGCGAGGTACTGTGCTGCACTTTCTAAATCATGGAAATATTGCTTTGTAAGTTCATCCCCCCATCGGGCGCGTGACCATACTTTTGCCTCGCGTAGATGTCTACGTGCTGTTGGTGTCAGGACATATTTCGCAGCCATAGGACAAGTTAATCTTCGTGCAGGATATCAAGGATAGATTCGGGTACAAACTCCCCATTTTTGACCTCTTCTAGTCCCTGCATGATCCCAGAAACGATTTTCCAGTCCTCCATATCATGCCGGATAAGGTCACGAATATACTCACTGGGTGTGGCGTACACGTCATTATCACTTGCCCGCATATCAACATAGCGGCGCAGTTCGCTCGTCAGCTGGACGTTCAGACTACTACTCATGGAACGCTCATCAAAAAATATAGTTCTATCCTAATTCGACTGGCAATAAATATCAATATTTGCCATAAATCGGGGTAAAACTTTCGCTAGTCCTAGCCCTATAAACCAGAGACAACCGCTTGAACACCAACCAGAACCAGACCAAATGTAGCAATTTGCCAACTGAATGTACGAATCCACGGAATTCCCAAAGCATACAGCGGTAGAAACAATATACGACCTACCAAGTAGAGTAAAGTGCCCCAATAACTTAACTTTCCAGCAGATTCAGTCAAATAGACGATTAGTACACAGGTAACAAAGATGGGGTAAGTTTCCATGAAGTTCTTTTGAGCGCGATGCAATCTTCCAGCCACTCCCTGTCGGGCTAGATTCTCGTCTCTAGGTCCTACAGTATATTTGTTCCCCGCTTGAGCTTTAAATGCAAATGAATCGGCTGCAATGTGAACCAATCCCCAAAATGCACTAGCCAGAAGTATCCATAGCTCGAAAGTCATTCAGAAGTGGTACTTTTGGAACAACAGTTATTAGTGAGCATACAATGTAAGGGGAAGAAAAATTATAGTTCAACATTTTTGAAACTTCCCTGGCGGAATTTCAACGCGCTTTAATCCACACCCGAATCAACTTAACCAACTTACCCCGTCGCTTATCGTTCATTCCCAATATGCGGCGTTGGGGCATTTTACGAGTACCTTGTTGGTGGAAAATGGCATAGGGAACATCAACTCCAATCAGAACACCCCTAGCATCTGCAACGCTATTAACAGATCTCCTCATTTTCCCAGTTCTCGTCAAAATACTATCAGGATATCCAAGCCTCCGCTTCTGGGCTAGGGTCGAAGGAGCCAGAGCTGCCCATCTCACCCCATCAGGGTCAGTCTCAGTAACGAACTGGCGCTCAGTCTCTTGCTCCATCCAGTTCCCCCATCCCCTGAGGGGATTTTCAAGATTCCGAACACGAGACTTGTATCGTTTAAGTATCGCCTTGGTTTGGCGTCCATCAAATTCAATGGAAATCATATGGAATGAAGAATGAGTGAATTTAGAATGAGTGAACTTCCACCTCCTGTAACTCTTGAGAAACCTGAATCTCTGGCAGTGGCTCCAGGGGAGTGGACACAGGAGAATATTGGCAGTAGCAGATGACTATTGATTCAAATCCAGCCCCAGGCGTTTTTGTGGTGTACTCCTCAACCCTGGTTACTTCCCAATCCCCAACCCGACTGTGAGTGCTAGCCTCCGGAAACCGAGGGTTTTTGAACTTTTCAATTTGATGGAACTCCCTAAAGCGATACCCTGGTTTGGGTGAAGGTTTGCCCGTAGCATCAAAATGCTCTGCCAAAATATCGGTCATTGCCCCGGTGTGGGCTAGTAACCGATTCTCAGCCCCATCCTCTTCACTCCAGTCGGCACGAAAAATTATGTATTTCATAACTCAATCCTCTAAGTAATTCGGGAACTCTGTTTTACCCTCAAATACACAGTCGTACTTGAGTGTTTTGTCTCCAGTTCGCTCTATCCTCAGTAGCTTCCAGTTGTACTTCTGTGACATCTCGTAACACTTCCGGCGCTCGGTTACACAATGGTGTGATTCTGGTTTGTCACTGTCCAAACGGAGGGTATCACTCATTTAACCCCCCTTGCCCTTCGCAGGTGAGGAGGACTCTTGTTCATATTCCTTCACAGCCTTGGTAACGATAAACGCCACAAGGTTAGCTAGGGGCCTTTCCTCTTTTTCAGCCCAGCTTGTTAGGACTTCATGAACCTCCTCAGAAATGGTAATGGTTACTCTTGGTCTTGCCATTAAATCGCCTACAACATCTGTTTCTGACATCAATCATATACTCCTACAAGCTTTGAGCTATTATTATATGCGATTAGCAGCTATTCGCTGCGAATAGCTGCTATTTTGATTATAGACACGAGATGGAAGGAGAGGAGAAGCATGAGATTTGACTCAAGTTACTCAAGCTTTGTGACTACACTTGCCTATAGAGAAGGGCGTTCCCGTCGCGAAAAGCTTGTAGCACTCCGAGCCATGCCCCGTCCCGGTGACTTAGTTACCTGTATTGTCGATGATGCAACTGATTATTTCGAGGTTCTCTTTATCGAACATTCTTCTCGCTTCAATAAAGAGCGCTCAGCATTTGAAGCAGGCGGGGTTTGTATCCATGCAAAGCAAATTACGAAGGGTCAAAGAAACGCGAAGCTGAAGATAAGTAATAAGTAAATGGTTTCTCATACCGAAGAACCCCTCCGGATGCGATAGTCCACCTCAAGGGTACAGTTATCCCCCAGTATTTTCCTCAACACTGGAGCTAAAGATGATTGAGCAACAGACTTAATGGTTGCCTTGCAGGATCTGTCGTTGAACACCCCAGTTCCCACATCCCCTGGCTTGATATCGGTAGGCAGCTGGAAGGATTCAAAATCTCCATCAACTGCTACCACCTTACAACTATAGATTTCCGATAAGTCAGACCCCACCTCAGTCTGCTGTAATCCCCGTTCCGTCCCTTGCTTCTTCATCTTGAAAGTCACTGCAATCTCTTTGCCTGTACTGATTTGATTGCCGAAACGGTCTATTGCCGTTGTGTCGCCAACAGCAGTAAAGGTAAACGTGGCGTGATTCCAGAGATTGGGGTCAGCAAATGGAGTGGGCATCTAATTAGGTATTAGGTCTTAGGTGACTTATTATCTGCATCTCTCTCTAAGGTTCTCTCAAAAATTCTTCCCTTGTCATCCACTGCTGGGATGTATGGCGGATGTGGTAAATTCTAACTGTTTCACCTTCAACGCCATAGAGAATCCGGTAGTATTTCTTGTAGAGGAGACATCGAATCTTTTGCCCTACCAATTTCGTTTCCGGCGCAATTGGACAGCGCCTGGGCATAGAAGCAAGAGTCTCAATGGCTTCAAAAAGTCCATTGAACCAGTCAGCAGCTGCTTCAGGGGAATCGTGCCTAATCCACAGATAAAATCCTTCAGCATCCGCGAAGGCTGTGGGAGTAATCCTAACGCGGTATGTCATACTTTAATCGCAATTCCTCTAAAGCTTCCACTGCATCCCGATCTTTCCCTTCTGCTGCCTCCGTTATGCCTTGTTGAATCATCGCAGCTGACCGCGCTAATGCTAACTCGTCTAGTAACTCCTGATAGGATACAGCATCCTGCATGATTAGAGCAGCCTTACCATTGACAGTTAGGACAATCGGTTTGTGACTTTGCTGTAACTGTTCAATAAATTGTCTGGCATTCCGCTGAAAGTCTGAAAGAGGGTAAATCTCCCTTGCATCAAGCATTGACCTTACCTCAACTAAAACATTCATGAAATTTCATGTTATCGCATGGAGTCAAGAAATCCAGGGATTTTTCTGGTTCGACGCCTAAAATGTTTCCTTCTCGGCAGTTTGAACAGAGCAAGCATCCTCTCTAGAACTCCTGAATTTCACTGTACATTTACAATTTGTCCTACACTCACATTGTTGTGTAGGCAAGATTAACTCAGATAGTGGAACCCATCCTAGAGCTGCATATTTAGGGCAGTGGCGGCAATGCTCACCGCTTCCGAGTACCCGTCGAGCCTCCCTCATTCCGTTGGTTTTTGCAATCGCAGATTTAGTTCCCCAAAACGTCACCTTCCCCGACTCCGAAAACATTCTGAGGCGGTTGGTTAGCTGTGCAGGAGATACTTTTTCCTGGAGCATATCTATCGCTAAATATTTGATTCCAAATCGCTCACCGGTTAGGACATCTTTTCCTGAATGATACTGTTGCTTGAGGTTTCTAGCTACTAACAGGAATTTATCAGAAGTTAAATCCTCTTGCTTATCCAATGCCTGAATCATCTGGGCAATATGGATATGTTTAAGAGCTAATCCTGCTTTCTGTTGCAGCTCTTTTAAGTCTATTCTCCCTTCGTTGTAATCGTTTCCTAGTTTGATTAGAGTCTGTTTTTCTTGCAAAAAATAGCGCTCAGCCTGAGTGCGTACCGCTTCCATTGATGCGAAGGCTTTGGAATCGCGGTATCTCCATCGACGCGAGCGCACATCGAAGGAAATTTGGGGCAGAGCATCCGAATAGAATGACGAATTTAGAATGTAGAATTTAGAATTATTTTTTTCTTTATTCTTCATCCTTAATTCTTCATTTTTACATTGATTTTTCATATTTGACAATCAGTGGGATTGCATCCCTCCAACCTGTTGAGGGCTTAGTAATCCCGTACTCAGCCGCTATTTTGCTGATAGCTGCATATCCTTGCGATTCGTACAACTGCTCAAGCTCCACAGTACGCCCATAGGAAGTCTCTGGTTCATCCCTGAAGATGATTGCTCCTTTATCCAAGTAGTATTCTAAGCCATCAAACTGTTTGAGCTTTTGAACCTGAGAATCTGATAGCTCATTCAGCCCCTTCTTCAGTTCAATGCGCCAAAAATGTTGCTCCAAATAGCCACTAATGTAATGGTTATTTGACATCTCGCCAATCTTTTTTGGGTCAAATTCTATTATCATTTGGAAATTGCTAATTGCTAATTGCTAATTGAAAATAGGAGTCAGGAACCAGGAGTCAGGATAGATTGATTTTCATTCATAGTAGTGAAAAAATATTTTATTGGACTGCTTTCTGCCTTCTAAATTCTAAATTCTAAATTCTAAATTCCCAATTCATCACGCTTTCACCGGGATATCAATATAGCGGCAATCAGTAGGATAATCAAAGATTGCAGGAGTGATACAAGAAAACATCGGGTAAATTCTTCTTAATCCATCTGTCCGAATGTACTCCTCTGGAGCCAGCATTGCCACCTGCTCTTCAATGTGACGATTAATGATATCAGATTCCTTAGGATAGAGCATGATGCGGTCTTTCCCAACCCCTGGTCTAGTTATCCCGGAGCTATCTATTTGGGCAGCTTCTAGTTCTTTAACCTTAGTAATCATCAAATCAGGATAAAGCTGCTCTAACCTTTCCTTCACACTAATAGTTCCTAGGGAATTCTCCAAACTTACTATTAGATGGTGAGGGTCTTTTGGCAGTAGCAAATCCGTAGGGTAATCGGTGACAAAGTTATCTGTAAGACTCTCGATAACGTCTACGAAAAAATCCAAACACTGCTGATAGGTTGACGTGTAGATGTTAAATGCACTGTTATCTGTAGCAACTAGCCCATTGACCAAAAAGCCAGGGAAGTTGAAGTTAGGAACACCTAAGGCTGTGAATTTATTGGTTCGTTGGGCGATCGCTTTTCTCGCTACCGCCATCCGTCGCTGAAACCGATCTAGATTGAATGCATGATAATGCTGAGCATTGTAAGCCCGTTCTTCCTGCAAACTCAAGGGGAACCCAGATGCAACCATGTAAATTGGGTATCTATCCTCATCTAGGGAGATATCCACCACTGGAATATTGGTAGCAGCATCAGACACTAAATCTGCATCCCCAAATTCGTTGATCTTTTCATATGCAATTTCCTTCATGCCTGGAGCAAGATCAACCATTGTCGGAATCAAGTCCCCATTCTCAAAGTACATGGTTCGGTATCTCGGTTCTAATACCTTCTCCATGCGTTGAGTCAAATCTTCATACAAAAAAGCCGCCATCAGTCCTCCTGAAAATTTAGAATTTAGAATTTAGAATTGGAGCATTCCCTATTCCTCATTACTCATTACTCATTACTCATTACTCATTCTTCATATCATCCTCAATTCCAAAATTCCCACTCCCATCTCTCCAGCTACTGGAGCAGGTGCAGCTTTCAGGAAAGTAGCATTAGGAATTGCGATCGCATTTGCTGTATCTGCATCCTTTCTAAAGCACCCTGCTATCCCCGTCGTTCCAGGCGTTGCTGTGTGACGTAGGAATACTGGACTGCCACGGCTCACATCAGAATCAATAAAGACAGCTATCACACCACGTCTGACTATTGAGACTTCCCGGTCCTTGGGATAGCCAACCCTCCCAGTGGCATCATCCAGGGTATACCCGCTGCGTTTCTCAAACGTATCAGTGCGGTAGGTAATCCCCTCAAACTTCCCATTAGCATCAGCTGGTAAAATCACCTTCCCCGTCGCACCTTCCCCAGTACCAGCAACCACACCCAAACCAAAAGGGAGGATTACTCCTGTGCCGTTAGTGAATGTCCAAATCTGAGCATCATCGAGGGAAACCAGTTCCCCTGGTTCATGGGACTTTTCAATAATCAAGTCATAGTTAGTTACTGGCATTGCGTCTGCTCCTTCGGTATGCTCCTTCGTAATTCGCCACCACTTTAGAGCGGATGGTGCTCACCCCATCTGTTCTCTGCTTAGTTTGGGTGAGGAATCGGTCAGTTTTTCTTTGGCTACCTCTATCCTTGATGCCCTCCCAAAGACCATCAATGTAGCTATCGCTCTTATCGTCTAGGTTGAGTTTGGGGTCGATGAGTGCGATCGCAGCGGCTTTAATCTGTGATGGGGTTAGCTTACTATCAATCTCAAGTTTGTCAGACCCAACTACTGGGATAACTTCGTTCCAGGCATCAAACCGCGCCTGGACTTGAGTCTCTATATCCTCATCAGTATTAGTTGTGGTATCAGCTGCGTCAAGCCGTCCCTGTAAGGTATCGTTTTCCTTTTCTAGTTCCCCAATCTTCCCCTCTGCTCCCTCTAAGTCTTTGGTGAGGGTGTCAATTCGAGATTGTAAGGCTGTAATTGCATCCTTCACATCATCAGCCACATCCTTCAAGATGCGCTGGTCCTTCTCATCTATTTTTACTATCAAATCGCTCACATTACGTTCCTCCTTTTTCTCACTATCGTTGTTAAACAAGAAATACAGAGGCTCTACCACAGCATCTCCTGTATCAAATCTGAGTGTTAAGTTTTGTCCTCCTCTACCCTGTCCCGGTAGTAGTGGTGCTGCTACATGGTTGTACTCCTCCCTGATTTGTTCAAAAATTCCATCTTCTCGCTCTCTCAACTCTTTCAAAAAATAGCCGCTGCTAGCCTCTGGCGTTTTCCCTTCTGCTAGCAAGCGGTCAATGATTTCCACGGCTCGGTAATCATCAATGATAGCTTCAGCTATTAGCTTGCCATCCTCTCTGCCAATTGTTCCTAATAGATGCCCAACCTTTAACCCGTCGCGGTTTAGATTAAATCGACGGCTTTTGGGGTGAGCAAGAAGAATTGGCAGTCCTGCAACAGACTTGACGGAATCGTTAAACAATCCCTCCTCTGTAACAACTTCTACCCGTTTTTGGGTTATACCACTCTTATCCGGGAAAAGATAAGTAAGAGGAATATCCTTTTGTCCCAAAGTAACGTGCATCCAATATCTGCCGTCGGCTTTCTTTTCCCACGGCAGAGGGCTGTATTTGTCTAAGCGCAGTAAGTCCATCCCTTTAAACTATCACAGCTCCATCGCTACTTCTACAAAATCTGCCGCTGTCACCGTTGCTAGTTCCTCCCACTCTTCATCAGTGAGGATGTCATTGCTATCAGTACGAATTTCCGAGTGCATCACCTCACGTATGCCACCAAAGAATTCAGGAGGCATCACCTGCTTGTAAATCGCCTCGGCTTCTTCCTTGGACTCCACACCAATAAAGAGCTTCTCTTCATCGAACTTCCCATCAATATACTGTGCGATTGCAAATATCTTCGGTGAGTTCAACTTAGTCCCCACATACACATCCAATGCCATACCATCAGCACCTTTGGTCTTTTGGATGTGTCCATAGCCAACAGGCAGCATTTTACCGTGACGTAGCTGGAAAGGAAAGTATTGAAGTCCAATATTAAACCCATTCCACTCAATGATCCGCTGTACCGGAGTAGCATCATCTGACCTAAGCTGACGAGCCGACTCTACAGGCTGGTCATGCCCTGCGACTTTCTTGTTCCGTGCTTTGCTAATTGCGCTCGTGCGATCGCTAGCCTCAACCACTGTTGGGGTATTTCTTCCTTGGAACCACACCCCCCATAGAGCATCTTCTCTCTTTGAGTCATCCTCACTACTAACATCGTCACTCAAAACAAAGTCCGGGGAAAACTGGGAACCTTCGTACCCTGAGCGCACTTCTTCTGGGGTAATTGCTCCAATCTCAGTCAGAGTCTTACTTCTGTCAGCTGCTAGCTTCTCGTATTCCATGCGTTCTGTATCTGTTAGCTGCAAGTCGAAGGGAACTTTGATGTCCCATGATTCGGGAATTTTTCCCTTTGATGGGGAATCTTTGGCAAGAAAAGTATAAATTAGCAGCTGCCGTAAGTTACTTACCCAGCTGTGAGCATAGTCCTGCACAAGGATTGCCCACTCAGAGCGCATAGCCAACCCTTGATTATTAGTCAGTCCCTGGCTCCCTATCTCTCCGAATAACTTAAACTTTGGAATACCTGATGCTGCCGCCCAACGATTTTCTAGGGATTCCATAATGTCCTTTGCCCCACCGTAGGAACGAGTTACACTCCCCGGTTCCTCATTTTCCAAATCGTAGTAGATACCCCTAACCACAGACTTCCCCATATCCAAAGCAAGGGAGCGGTTGATAATTTGCTGCTGACCTGCTTGAGTTCCTTTCTGTTTGTCTTGTAGGAGTATCTGTCCCAAACCTTTCATACCAAGGGTAAATACATCGTAATCAGCCAACATTGCGCTGCCAGCTTTGATACCCTGGAGCCAATCAATGTAAGCATCGTACATTGCTTGGATAACGCTCACACCGTCGTCATTCAGTCCTGTTTTCAGGTAGTTCCGTCTACTGTAGATTCGATTACCCCAAAATGGCAGAATTCGAGACTTGTGGATTTTTGCCCCATACTGTTGGTCTGATTCTACAGAATACAAACGGTAAAAGTTGGGTTGGCGAGTCCTGTTATTGCCCCAATCTGGGTAAAGCTCCCAGCAGTCATAAACCTGGAGCCATCTAATAGATTTAATATTATTTTTATCAACGGGTTCACTAAATTCTTTCCTGTCATCTATACCGATTAAAATATAAGCTTTGCCGAATTGACGGGCTAGGATAGCGGCAATCGGAAAAGCATCATTAGCACCATAAATATCAGCCTCATCTTCCGATTCTGTTTTGTCCTCCCTGTTTCCTAATTCGGAAATATACTCCATCATTAAATCAGGGAGATTATCACCAGAATTATTGTTTGCGATCGCAAGGTGGAACCAAGCTTTAGCAGCACATTCAGGATAAAGAAACACAGCCTTCCTGAGCAACTCGTCTCGGTAGGGTAAAGCTTCTAGGGATTGCCTAGTGAGTCGTGTTTTACTTGTGTTGATAGTAACATTCTCAGTTTTACTTCGAGATGTCCCAATCCCGGTGTAGGGGTTGCTTAAAGCTGCAAAAGCTCCAAACAAAGCTTGAGAATCAATTCGCAGTTCACTCATAGTTCTAAGAATTTAGAATTTAGAATTTAGAAAAAATCATTCTACATTCACTCGTCTCATATAACATTAGCTCCTAGCAACCCTACAACAACATTACCTGTTTCGGCTTCACAACCACAGTTAAGCCGCTGCCTAAGAGCATCCACCCCCCAACATTCATCAATCGTTAGTCCACAATCTGCTGATTCCTGTAGGGTAAGTAATGAGGTAATTAGTGGGGTAAAATCAGCAGGTTTTAACCACTTTGCCCCATCTCCTTCTATCAACCCAGAGCGCGATACAGCCCCCCACAGTGGGAGAAAGTAGGCAGCTACTAGATAGGGGCGATAGTTAATAGTCCCGTTGTTATCAGTCCCAGTTGAAGCAGTCAAAATAGCTGTTATTTCAGCATCCTTGGTGGTGTCGGTTACACCAAGGTTAGACTTTGTGATCGCAAGGGCTGTGTTTAGGTCGGTGAACATGGTGAGACAAGGGAGGACACTATCTACTAGCGTACAAAAAAAGTTACAGTATTTGGGGATTATTTCCGAAAATGGGAATCAGGTAAGTAACAATGGATTGATAAGTGCTAGTTGCCTTGCCTCTTCAATATAAGCAAAAGCCACAGCCCATGCCATCACACTATCATCATGCCCGGTAATCGCTTCCCTGGAATATGAGCTAAAACTCCTCAGCTCATCAATCCCGTCCCAATCTGGAGGGAACTGAATTAAGCCTTCTTCCAATGCGATCGCAATCCTGTCGGTATTGATAATTTTAGAGTTCTTTGTGGTAGTCACAGCCTCAATCCGAACACCAGGGAAATGCTCAATAAGGCGTTCCTGGACTGTTCTACCACCTCCATTAGTTTCTACTGCCACCAAAACAGGAGTGTACTTATCGACCAACTTACTGCATTGATTAATCGAAGAAGTAATTGATGCATTACTTTGTTTATACTCAGCAACCAGCTGGTAAGGGATATCAGAAATATCCCAAACTTGGCAGCTAAAAGCATCATCACCACCAAAGTTAGGGTCAATGCCGAATAGGTAAGACTTGGCAAACACAGGATCAGACCATTCCCCATGAGCTGAAGCGGTAATAGCCTCTGCCTTAAATAGCCGTGATTCAGATTTCTTGACCCGCCAATTCCCATCCAGAAGTCTAGCCCGTTCCACCACATCTTGAGCTTCGAGGTTGGCTAGGTAATGGGGGTCTTTTTCTAATAGGGCTGGGTTATCAGTGAGCTTTGCACTGATGAAGGTGAAGGATTTGGGGTTACTGTTGGGATATCTTGATCGCAAATCTTGGGCTGTATCTGCCCAAATTACCTCATCCGACTTCACTATAAACCAACGCAACACCCCAGAGCGCTCAGGGTAGGGGTAACCTTGGGGGTTTATCCACCAATCAATCAGCTCAGCCAGCCAGGATTCAGCATCAGGGTTGCAGGTAGCTCTCAACTGAGGTTTGATGCCGTGAGTTGACCTCATCCTGGTCATGAGGTAGAAGAACATTTTCTTAGAAAAGTGGGTCAGCTCATCGTAAGCAATTCTACTCACCTGTGCGCCCTGCCAGTTATAGATATTCTTCTCATGCTGTAGATGAGCAAACCTAACACTAGCACCCGTTGGGAACGTCCACCTCAACCATTTCTGATTGGATGTAGCACCCAGCGTTGGATACCAAATACCAGCTTCATCCCATAATCCCCCCTCATTGGTAATTTCTGGGGAAGTTCGGCGAAATATTACACCGCCATAGTGGGGATTCTCCAACAGTTCTGGTTTGGCAAAGTCGAGAAGTAGTGCCAGGGTTTTCCCGCTACCTGCACTGCCACCATAGATGGCAATGTCAGCATCACTATCCAGAAACTCCTGCTGCTTGGGTTGAGGGGTGGGAAATCCGCTATCAGTATCAGTTGGTTTCGGAGCTAGGAGAGAGTTTAGTTTGACCCGCGCTGCCATTTTGGGGGTTAATGACGGGAATTTCTCCATCTGCTACTACCCTAAATCCATGTCTTTCAATAAATGCGATCGCAGCATTAATGTCATCCTCAATCGGTCGGGGAATTACCCTCTCTATTGCCCACTTTGGCGCTGGACGGTGTTCTGTATGCTCCTCTGTAACTGTCTCCTCCTGATGCCATTTTAACTGAGGGGGCTGACCTTTCCTTCCTGGAACATAATGTTCAAGCCGTCTGGTTTTCTTAGTAGTCCACTTAATTGGTTGTCCGTTTTCAAGAGCATCAGTCAATTTTTGCAGCGCCAAACCCTTTTGGTACTTGGGACAGCGTTTTCGGAACTCTTCTCTTGCATGTACAACTGCGTCCCTAAATTCCGGTTTGTCCTCAATCCACTTATAAAAGGTTGTCTTCCCTATTCCCCCAGCCAACCAGCCAACCTCATCCCCTCCCTCTGTGGCTATCGCTTCACAAATGGTTTCGACAATTTCTTGGTTGTAACGCGATTTTCTAGGCATAAGTGAACAAAATTCTTTCCTCAACCATAACGGATTGAGGGGGGAGTGGGGAAGGGAGATTCACTTCCCCAATTGTTGGGAAGTGGGGGAATTAATGCTTGAGCAACACCTCCATTTGGCAATTCCAATATTTGTACTGCTCCACCAAGCTTTTCTCTAAAGCTTGGTAGCACCCTGACTCCCGGCTCCAGATATTTCGAGCACCATCGCTCCAAACAGCCTTGCAGTGCTTTGCCACTTCCATAGCATAATTGGCATCAAGGCTAATCACATCCATCTGAGGATAAAGCAGAACCTGCCTTATTGGGGAGCCTCCTAGCAAGTGTACAAGTCTGCCTTCAAACCGCTCAGGAACAAGGTTGGTAGAACCGTGCCCCGACGGAACACTGTAGCCAAGCCAGTACTGTGATGGGAGTTCCGCATCGCACTTTGGGATTAAAAGCACACGCCCTGCATATTGAGCCAGTTCAGCTGCCTGCTCCAGAATCTCTGGCAACTGCTCAGGGGATTCTATATCCCTTGCTGTAGCAAGCAGCGGCTTATTTTGGCGCACCATCTCTAGGTGCTTGGGGTGCTTGTAATTTTTCCATTTATTGTCAACCATCGCCATGTGGCAATGAGCTTTCACTTTGCCGCTGCTATTGATGCCAAGCCTCCAGCCAGATGTAGAAGCGATCGCATCGTACCGGCTCTTTCCTCCGCCTCCGCAATAGAAGAGCAACGGCAGTTTGATTTTGTACTCCCAGCAGTTGAGCGGGCGCTTTTTGCCAGGATCTGTGCCGATCAATTTAAATCCTAAGCGCTCATAAAAGCTATTGGCTTTTAGATCCACAGGGCACTTGACAAAGATGCGATTGCACCCAGCTTCTATAGAGGAGCAAAGCACCCGGTAAAACAGCAACCTCCCCCATCCCAAGCCCTGGCACTCTGGCACTACCGCTATTGAATAGATTGTAGTTTGCCCATCCCTACGGTGGTGGAAATGAGCAAATCCTATATCCTTCAATACTTCCAAGCATCCAGAGGCGGCAGACTTTTCCAGTGCCCAAATATTTACAAAGCCCAATTCCTTAGAGAACCTTGAAGCGATACGCTTAGCTTCAATTGGTATAGGGTTCGGTAGCAAGGGAATTTGGGGGATATCCCCTTGCTCTAACCCTTTCCCACCAGTACCGTATTTGATGTTGATTTACCGTTTTTGGTAAAAGTCAGACATTGTAAATCGACCAAGCGTTGCTCAATGCGATCACGAACTTCCACCAGTTGCTCAGCACTCATCTGGTCAATGTTGGTGAGGAAGCCAATCACATAATCGGTCACTTGGATTTCCGGCTTAATCCACAAGCACTCCATCGTATCTTTACCACTAGTCGCTCTGGAGGTCGTCTCTTTCCGATGCCACCCTTTTAGAAGAGAAGCATACTTACTGCTTGGATAGCCCGAAATAATTGCCTTCCCCTTAATTGACCCCAGGAGTTCAATCAATTTAGAGTGCTGCTCAATCGAATATTCGTATTCGTATGGGGTGTGAGAATTCCGAGTAGATTGAAGATAGGGGGGGTCGCAATAGAAAAAGGTGTCAGGACTATCGAATCTCTTGATAATTTCCAAAGCATCCAGCTGGTAAATTTGGATATCCTTAATCCTGGATGCGATCGCCTGTAAGTGTGAGTGGTCATTATTTTCTGGCTTGTCAAGTGACTTTGAACTATAGCCTGATGCCCAACCTGTCCCACCTCCTGCGAAACTAATGCGACATTGGACGTAGAACCTCAGTGCTGATTCAATCGGGTCATCTGATGCAACTTTAGCCCACTCTACAGTTTCCTCGTTGAAAGTGAGCGCTTCAATGAGGCGAATGAGTTCATCCGAATTGTCCTTGAGTTGCTGCCAAAAGTTAACGGCTTCTGGGTGGATATCGTTGTAGACTTCGACTTCTGACGGGGATTTTAAGATGCCTACACTATACATTCCCCCAAATGGCTCGACATAAATCTTGTGTTCTGGGAAATGAGAAGCGATCCATTTCCCAATTCGCCATTTCCCCCCATACCAACGGTTAGCTGGTCGGTTGATTTTAAAAGCATCCCCATTGCCATTATTCCCAGTATGTTCAAGAGAGGACATAGAGGACATAACTGTTCGTTTTACCTTTATCCCCCTTGATTCCAAGGATTGGAGATATTTGGGTAGCGCGATAGTGTAGCTGTATTCGCGCTGTGTCATTTTTTCTCGATATTCTTCCTCCCATGTTTTGCGATCGCGAGGACCTGCTAACCCATCCCAGGCTGCTGAATCAAAACTCATAATCTGAGAAGCTTTGAGAATAGGAGCAGCATCAAGCTTCACCCCCCACAGGTGAAACTCGAAATCTGGCAGCACTGTTGATACAGCCTCAACCACTTCCTTAATTTGCTGATTACTGGCACGAGCACACAATGTGCCAATCCCTACCTTCCATCCTTCACCATAGTGCTGCTTCATTTGCTCTATCAGGGGTTTGAGCTGCTGGGCATGGTGGACGTAATCTTCGGTGTCCCATCCCTGAACGGTTGGAACCCACTGCCAAGGACAATCCCGGTATTTTTCCCAAAAATGCCAAGCTAACTTAGTAGTCTGCTTTTGGCGGTGGCGAATTTTGCGGCGATCGCCTC
Source organism: Caldora sp. SIO3E6 (assembly GCA_010672185.1). GTDB lineage: Bacteria > Cyanobacteriota > Cyanobacteriia > Cyanobacteriales > Coleofasciculaceae > Caldora. The sequence continues at coordinate 18,296 of JAAHHL010000032.1, forward strand.
CTGTAATGGGAGGCTCACAGCAATAATCCATTGTTGCTACCCATTCGGGATTCCAAGATTCCAGCCATTCCACATACTGAGATGGAGTGTAAGGATACCTTCCTCCCCAATCAGTGGCAGCAACATATCCCCCAGAGTCTGCCGCTGTCCTTGCACCCTCAGGGAACTGGGGAGACCGGGGAAATGATTTGTTTTTGGCGCGGCTGCGATTCCAGAAACTAGATGCTGGAAATAGGTAACAGAGGTCGGGGGGCATCAAGTCAGGGCGTTCATGAGAAGCCGCAACAGTTACCCAAAATTCTTTAACAATTTTTTCTGAGTCTTGATCATTTGAGAGTACTTTCCCAGTCTCCCCAATTTCGGAGTCCCCTTTCCCAATATTCCCAACCTGCATCGTGGCAGTAGTGCCGTGTTTGGTGATGTAAGTGCGGGTTTTTAAATTATTATCACCCCCCTCACTGATAATATTATCAGTGAGCTTTTTCCTAAGTCCCGAAACAAAGGGTTGAGTAACCTTGCACTGACGGGCTATTTCCCTGTCACTCCACTTACTCCACTCCTGATCTCTGAGGAGCATCATCACAGCACGGCGCTTATCTGCACGGCTACGAGGCTTAGCTGCTTTATGATCAGCGTTGGCGGCAGCAGCGTATAATACGGCATCGCGGCGGGTTCCCTGGTGAATGATTACCGGAATATCCTCAATCCCTAATTCTTCATAAGCCTTGCAACGGTGGAAACCGTCAGCTAACCAGTCGTTTTCCCCGTCATAGAAAACGTCAGCCGGATCTAGTTCAGCGCCTTCTTCTATCGCCTCTTTTAAAGTAGCAACGTGGCTCAAGTCCAGTTTCTCACGAGGTTGAGTCCCGCCGTCACGGCGGATTTGTGCAATGGGGAGAGAGGTAGGAGTTGGGGACGGGGAGACACGGGGACACGAGGACACGGGGACAGGGAGACGGGGGGACGAGGGAGCACCATTTAAAGCATGATTGCCATTTCCTTGGATAGCTTCCATCGCTTCATCAAGAGCCTTCTTTGATGCACTCTTTGCAGATTCGGAGGGCTGGCAGACTTCTACTTCCCCTTCATCCTTATAAACACAATCCCAAACCCCAAATTCCTCTCTTCCATCCTCAAACTCTATAAAAGGGTGCAACGCTGTTCCGCTTATGGGGCGAAAATCAATGAGCTTCCCTCTTTTAATAAGTGAGGTGTTCCTGTTTTTCAATCCCCATTCTGGTTTGTTCAGATCCTGAACAACTCTGTCCCCTGGAGCAAAAGGTATAACAGCGAACCTAACCACCCACAACGGTTGTGTGGTATCAAAATTTCCAAAAAACTTATCAATAAATTCCTGCTTTGATAGCTCCGGATATCCTTCTAATGCTACCTCCGACTCTGGCATATCCTCTAATTTCTCCTGATAAGGCTCCGCAGTTAGCCGTAGGATAGCAATCTTTTTCCCACCATTCCGAGGTGATTTGTCGTAAGCATCTACCAGCTTCCCTTCTCGAAAAGATTTGATGAACTGCTTGGCATGGCGCTCTTTCCAGTTCCTTCGAGTCACAGTTTTTTGATGAAGGCGATCCGCTGTGTAGCCAAAGCTCAGTATCATTTCCTCTTCTTCTTCTAATTTTTGCAGTTGATCAACAGAAGTTGGTGTAATCTGTCCAATTTGCTTGAGAAATAGCTCTACAAATTTGGGGGGAACTGAATACCCCAAAATTGAACCTGCTACCCCGACTTCTTCTGGAAACTCGTACCAATCCGGAAAGGATTGCAGTCTGCGCACGCATTCAATAGTGACCTGTTTTACCTGGCCAGACGCTCCTACGTCGCTACCGTTGACGCTATCAGGGAGCCAGATGTCGGCAAATTTAGAGCGATTACAACCTTTTCCATCAGTGAAGTGCGATCGCAAGATTGTGTTCGCAGGTCTGGAACTAGGTATTGCTGCATACCTACTGCGGCCACCAACGCGCTCAATTAGCAGTGGTGAAGGTTCACCACTTTCTAAAAATTTATCAACTGACCGCTGTTGCCCTTTTAGCAATTCAGAATCAGGCAAGCTAGGAATTAAATCTTTAATCGTTTCGTACCAGCTAATTTTTGCAGATTTTTCTGGCACTTCCAAGCTCGATTGGTCATCCCGTGATGCCCAGGCAATAAATCTTTTCCGTGCCTGGGGAACACCGTAATCACTCAAATCTACAATGGTGGATTTGAGATTGTAACCAAAAGACGAGATAACAAACTCAATTTGCCTCCAGCTTTGAGATTTTTGATAAGCTGGCACATTTTCCAAGACAAAGTGCTTGGGCTTAATTTTCTTGATACAAGCTACTACTGCTTTCGCCGCTGCCACATCATCATCTTGCTCAGTGCCACCTTTCTTGGCAACACTGAAGTTGGAGCACATTGGAGATGCCCAGAGGATATCTGGCTCTTGGGGAAAATCAGGGAAATCCTCTGCTGCCAGTTCCTGTATTGTGCGCCTAAATACCTTGCAGTTTGGGAAGTTTTTCTCATGGGCTACAGACATTGCCTCGCTTAGTTCTGGTTTATCTGGATTGAATTCCACTGACAACAGTGGCTCAATCCCAGCTTCAACTAAGCCAGCTTCAACACCACCGCCACCGGAGAACAATACTACCGCCGTCGCTTTTTTTTCGACTTTCAATATTGAATCCATTGAATATGGAAGGACACCATACCCCGCCTCGTGTACCCAGAATTGAGGCATTCCTCCAGGAGAAAAAAACTTCTCGGTAATGATGCCAATTTTTCCATTCTTCATGGTGGCAATCATTCCCACTTCTGCTGAGTCGTAAAGTTCTTGAGAATGTTGCTTGTCTACTGTTGTTTTGGTCTTTTTGCGTCGTGCCATTTTCAATTTCCAAATAACTTTAACTGTCCGGAGTTCTCTAACTGCTGCTGTTTCTTTCTAAATCTCGTTGAGGCAGCTTTCTTAGCGTGTTCGGTAGCGTCGTAGCGTAGGTGACACACGCTACACAATGCTTTTAAATTGTTGCGATCGCAATTAGATGGATCGTGGTCAAGGTGGGCTACTGTAAGAACAAAGCGCCTATATTTTGGCAACTCACAGCCCAACTCTTCCTCGTATTCAAATAATTCCGACCACCATTTGTCTTCTCCAAAATGCACGGCATTGCCATTAAGTTGCTCAGCAAACTCATCCCAGCTTTGTGATGGTCTTTTGCAGGGACGTTGGCATTCTTGGCAATGCCAATCTGCTGCCTCTTTTATCTCTAGTGCTATCGATTCCCAATTCTTGGGATATAGCTTGCGATTCATTGGCATCGTTTTTGAGTAAAATTATCGTATTTGGTGAAGTGGTGGTAAAAATTAGGTCAAACTTAGGAACTGACTGGTCTCAGGTTTGAAAAGGCATTTCACAGTTCCCGTTTTTCCACCCCGATGCTTGCCAACAATGATTTCTGCTATCCCTTGGTCTGGGGTGTCCGGGTTGTAATACTCATCCCGATACAGCAACATAATCACATCCGATGCCTGTTCAAGTCCCCCTGATTCTCTGAGTTGGGAAATAGTTGGTCGCTTATCCTTCTGACTCTCTACGGAGCGATTAATCTGGGCTAGAGCCAAGAAAGGAACGTCAAACTCTTTGGCAATCGATTTGCAGCCATTAGCAAGCCTATCAAGCTCGGATACTCGGTTAGTCCTACCGTCTTCTGAGCCTAGTAGTTGTAGATAATCCAGTATCACTAATCCAGGATGCCCGTAGGTGGCAGTAGCACGTCTGATACCTGCTCGTATTCGCATCAAGTTCAAGCCAGAACCTGGGGTATCATCAATCCAGAGTGGAACAGTTCCCGCCTTTTCCACAGTGTTAAGAATAGCTGCATAGTCGGATGCTTGAAGAGAGCCTTCTTCAATCTGGCGTGAATCGACACCAGAATCTCTGGCAATAATCCGCGTCATCAGCTCATCTCTATCCATCTCAGCAGAAAAGAAAATGACTGGCTTTCGTTGGAAGACTGCTGTTTGATGGGCTAGCCATACTGATAGCTGGGTTTTCCCGATGCCAGAACGCCCAGCAACTACATAAAGCTTCTTCTTTTTCAGCCCACCGATTAGTTTATCAAGATCATAAATCTCGGTTTTTAACCCTGCTTCATTTACACCGATTTGTTTATAAATCCGGCTCATGATATCTACTGGGGTTTCAATATTGGTAGTCGTACTTTCAGATAGCTTGAAGATTTTTTGTTCGGAACAGTCAAGGACATTTTCCAATTCGGTGGATGTCTCATAACCTAGCTGCACAATCTCGTTGCCAGCTTTGATTAGTTGGCGACGGGTAAATTTGTCCATCACCAAATCTGCGTATCGGTCAATATTAACCGCTGATACAGTACGCTCAACTAGCTGTGCTAACTTACTCTGACCGCCAACCTTATCTAAAGTTTTATGATCATACAAAAAGGTAGTGACACTCATTAAATCTGTTGGTTTACCCACAAGATAGAGGGCTAAGGCAGCTTCGTAAATATCTCTGTGGACATTGATATAAAACGCTTGCGGGTACAAAATGTCCACAATCCGACTCATAGCCTCTGGGTCTAGCAGAATCCCTCCAAGGATTGCTTCTTCGGCATCAATGTTCTGAGGGGGTAAGGCGTTATCTCCAAAGGTTTGAAAACTGATAACGTTGTTTGTATTTGAGTACATTTATCTAAAACTCCATTGCTTGAATCATCCATTTCTGGACTTTTTCTACGGGAATCTCGCCATTTTTAATCGCCCCTGGTAGCCACTTGGGAATGAACATTTTCTTGCCTTCGGGAATGGCATTCAGTTGGTCTATTCGACGTTTAAGTAGATTCGCCGCTTCTTCTTCTGGGGATGGTGGCTTGCGGATTGTGTATAAGGGGGCTGTGAGGGGCTGTGAGAGTTGTTTATCTTCCTTTGAAGCAGAGTAAGCATCCCACTCGATAAGAAGCTCGTCACGGCGCTTAAAATCGTATTTCCCAGCTGAGATGTGCTTCCGAACCTTCGTGATCAAGTCTCCGTTCATTAATCCCTGGTAGGCGGGGTAGTCTGACAAAGACTTGGACATCCACTCTTCAAACCCCTGCTCAAACTGTCTCGGACTCTTGCTGGTTTCCCACGGCAGCTGGTCACTCCCGTCAAGATTCTTTTGGTAACGAGAACCATTCTCAATCGGGGCAGCGGAATCCTTGATCCTTTGGAGAGTCTGGTGAGTTGGGTTTAATTCTTCCTTTTTTTGAGCGACTGGAGAGGAGAGTATTTCGGTTACTTCTTCTTGTCCGGAAGAATTTTCTTTACACACACTCTCTTGGGTGGGGGGTGGGGGAGAGTGATCTGATGAGTGATCTGATCTATTGATCTGATCTATATAAGGAGGAACATCCAAATTTGGCACTAACTTAGTACCAAATTTGGCACTAACCCCATCCAGATTTGGCACTAACCCTTCATCCAGATTTGGCACTAACCCTTCATCCAGATTTGGCACTAACCCTTCATCCAGATTTGGCACTAACCCCCCCTTAAGCAAGAGTGTTCCAATTACTTCCGCGTTAACCCTGTAATATTTGGTAGGGTTCCCTTTCTTGAGTGAAGCTTGGCAAGAGATGATGTAGTTTTCTTTGGTTAGCTTCAGAAAAATTCTCTGGATTTTTCGAGCGCTGCCTAATGCGGGATACATTTCTCCCCATTGTTTGTAGCTGGCAGCCGTCCACCATTCGCCATCGTGGTAGTAGTTGCGTTTGTTGGAATCTTCGTTCTTCTCACACCATCGCTCCACTACCTCAATTAATATGGCTTCGTGGATGCCAATGGAATTGGCTACATCCCAGTAAAGCTTGGTGTACGAGCGCTTTCGATGCAGCGCTTTGTAAAGAGCAATGGCTGAACTAGTGTCCACCCCTTGCCGACTCTGTTGATTTTTAGATATCATAAATTCAGTCGTAATCCTCCGTTGGTTACGTTTAGTTCACGGTAAATGTCATAAGTCCTCGATTGGTTTTGTGGTTTGACTGTGAATCGACACCCCTCACAAAGGTGTCAATATCAGAAATCAGAGGCTTCCCGTTGGCAGCGGGGGGCTTCGCCGTTTTTAGGGGCTTGCTCCAACCTCCCCTTTATGTTAACGTATACGTTAACGATAGTCAAGGAGGATATATGAAAAAACAAGAATTTATGGAAAAAAGCTTGCGAGAGCTGGAAGCATTGACAGGAGCCTCTTATACTCATTGGATGCGATACTTTAATGGTGGAAATTCCCCTACTTTGACAACTTTGGAGAAGTACTCAGATGCTCTTGATGTACCGTTGGGGGAACTATGCGAATGGGTTGCAGAAAGGCGGGATACAACGATGAAACGCCTTAAACGTTCTCGTCATCCAGCTCAAACAGCTCAAGCTGGATGAACTCTGGGTTTGTACAGCCAATCAATTCTTTCTTCTGAAGTTTGGCACTCTTCGGCTCCCACTTCATGGGGCAATAGCCCCCAATCTTCACAGAAAGATTCAGAGTGGATGCGCATATGGGATTTTTTCCCGTACTGTATCTTGCCCTCAAGATACACGTAAGCCTCAAGGTTGATAGTTTTGGCTCTCCGTAGTTTTTTGAGTTCTTTGGCGTTAAGCGTGAACTCTCTTATTTCGATGGGGTGCGGTATGTCTACTGTTCCAATTAGTTCTAGTGGCATAATCTACGTAGTATTACTTAGAAGATTGATTGAAAAAATTACATTCCCAAATTTGGGAATAAATACATTATATGGGGAGCCATTATGGATATTGAGTTAGCGAGAGAGCAGCTGAAGCGTATCATTCAAGATTATGACCTCAATGTAGCCAGCCTGAGCAGTACTACAGATATTCATCACAACAGCCTGTACCGTTTCCTAAAGGGGGAGCAGGACTTATCGTTATCCAGATGGCTAAAACTCTTACAAGCTCTACCACCGAGGGCAAGAGAGGAGTATCTATCAGTAATGTTTGGGATAGGGGATATTAACAGGCTCAGTAGTGAGGCGAAAAAAAGTATACTCTTTCGGATGGTGAGCGAAATCGTTGATAGCTCTAAAGTTTAAGTGGTATGTCTCAAAAAAGCATTTACCACTATGGATAATAATCACCTCCCTTGCAGGAGAGACAAAGTGAACGCAGAAGACTTGCTCAAATTTATAGAAACCATTGAAGTTGGGGCTTTAAGCCCAGATGAGAAAACCCAGATATGCACAACGCTTAATCAAAAATTTTTAGGGATTGAGATACCAGAAACAGTATCTCAATCCTTTTCATTAGGGGGGATTCAGCCAGTAGGAGGAAATATCAGTCTCAATATTTTTAATCCAGAAGTATTGTTAGAGTTGGTTGATAAAATGGCAGAGAAAGAGCCAGAAATTTTGCTTAAACTAGCTGAAATAATTGCCAAAAGATTTTGACAAATGCTGAAATTCAAGCCAGTATCGCTTCAATACTGGCTGACCAAACAAAAACACCACTCTATAGTTTGCTGGGACTTTCTTCTATCGATTACCAGATAGAAGCTGAGCGGATGGTACGGAGTGCGATCGCAAAGTACGAACCTCGCGCTGAAGTAATGGCGGTAGAGTTTTCTGACGGGTTGGAGGTACTGTGGCAACCTCTCACTCATAATATTATGAGTGACACTTACCCAAACTACTCATCACTACCCCCACAAGAAGCTGCGGATAAATTAGTGGAATATGCTTTGGCTCAGTATTTAGGGAGTACCTACCCCCAACTCCTCCAAGGAGGGGAGGTAGTTGAGGAAATAAGGAGAGCAGTAGAGTCGGATGCTAGGTTGAGTGTCGTCACTGTGTCCGGACACAGCGACGGATACCAAGTAGAGATTGTATCGTCGGCAGCTATCGAAAAAATTCTCAGATACGATAGCATCTCACAGTATGATGGCACTTGGAGCTACTAATACGATCCGTGCCTGACCTTCCTGAAAATTCAGCAACCTACCCCGCCGCTGTACGCCAAATTGATTCTGGGGAATTTGCAGTAGGGGGAGATACTACTAAACCCCCAAATGAGCAGCTGCTTGCTTTGGCTAGTCGGACAGCATTTCTGAAGGCTCAAGTTGATGCTCTTACAGCTGCGATTAACGGATTGACTATTGGAGAAGAGGTCCAGGCACACTCTGGTACACTAGATGCGATCACAGGGTTAAACCTGATTGCTGATAAATTCATTGGAACCAATAGTGCTGGAACGATCACTTTAAAATCTGTTCCGACAATATCAATAGCCATTTTACAAGATTTCAAAACTGCCTTTGGGGGACAGGGAAATACTACCGGGTGGTTGAAGCGTGACTTGAATGATAAACAGGAAACTGGTACAAGTTTCTGTACTTTGAATGGTGACAGTACCTTCAGCTTGCCAGCTGGGAGTTATTTAGTTTGGGCTAGAGTGCCAGGGACAATGGTAGATAAGCATCAGTGTCGCGTCGCAAATACTACCGACACTATTTACTATAAGGGCAGTTCAACTCAGACACTAACCGCCGCTGCTGTATCGGGGCAGAGTATTACTACCGATAGCTGGGTGTTTGCTACTTTTGCGATCGCATCTACAAAAACGTTTCAGATTGAACATAGAATCTACGATACTATTATTGACCGCAGTTTAGGTGCTGAGGTGGGTACAGGGATGGGGGAGGTTTATACTCAGGTTGTCATTGTTAAGTTGGGCTGAGGTGAAAGTTGAATAAGTAATGTCGAACAACCGTTACCCTGATAATTGGTCAGAAATCGCTACAGCAATCAAAGAATCAGCTAAATGGCGCTGTAGTAAGTGTGGGTGTCAGTGCATCCGTCCTGGGGAAGATACATCGCATCTATCGCACTCAGAGAGGATGGCAAAAACTCTCACAGTGCATCATTACAATCGGATTCCGGAGGATAATCGTCCTGAGAATTTAGTCGCACTCTGTACCGGGTGTCATCTGGCTTATCATCAAGGCGGTTTGTCTAATGTCTCTCCTGGACAGTTGTCACTGTTGTAGGTACAGTACGCAGTCGAGTCAGCTATGCAGTTCTTATACTAAATCCGGGTTAGATACCCCCGTTTTCGCAGGGATAAGGCAGATGGCAGAAGGAAAAGAAGGCTTAGGCGAAAACGGGGGTTTGAAAGGCTGATTTGGTATTATACCAAATCCGGTTTACTCAGACCAATTATCAATTCCTAGGTGTTCGGAATAGAATTGAGTGGCATTAGCGTGGATGATTTCGCTCATCTCGCACTCTGCTTCTGCTACTTCTTGAGCTTCAGCTTCGATTATCTGCCCCATCTGCTTGTTGATTGAAGCCCGTTGAGCCTCCAGAATGCTGCGGAACATATGGCGGCTGATGGGCCATGAACCGCGAGTTAGCTTTACCCATACCATGTCGCCTTCTATTCGGATGGCTTCAATCTCATCAGGGCTGAAGGTTTTGTTAATCGCGTCCCAGGTCAAAACTGAGGCAATGGTTACGCGATCAGCATATGAGAGAGCTTCTCGTGTGCGAGTTGCTGTGTATGTCATAATTTTTCCAGATGTACTTGTTACGTCGCACCCACCCTGTCAGGTTCCAATTGTCGGGGTGGGTTTATACTTCTATTCTACCGTGCGGACACGGCGATAACAATGCTTTTGTTATTTGTAATACTAATCGTGCGGACACGAAAGGAATAAGTTATTATAATACCGTGCGGACGCGGTAAGTGGTATGGTTGAAGAATGAACAAACAACCAAGAAATAAAGGTAAATTTGCCCCCAAAGGTACTGAATTCTTGGGCAAAAGAATCAGTGTCAGGCTGCATCGATCAGTTGAGGAAAAATTGAATGCGATCACAGCGGAAAAAGGCATCTCAGCATCTGAGTTAATTCGCCAATTGGTGACAGATTCTTTGATGGGGGAAGGTAAATATCTGGAATTAATTGGAAAACAAAACAATGACTGAATCAATCAGAGCCACCCGTGCATCAGTACAAATTGGCTCCCTGGAAGTAGATGGCTTCATGCTGCCGGATGGGTCATACCGAATGTCCCAGACTCAAGCTGCTGAATGTGTGGGACTTAGTGAGAGAAACGCCCGCGATTTTTTACGGTCAAAAGCGCTAAAATCATTACTGGGAGAAGGTTATACGCCCGCGATTTCCGCCGTAGAAATTGAGTCTAACGACCAATTGCGAGGTCAAAGCCGATTTAATGCATTACCACTGGAAGTGGTTTGTGCCTACTGGCAATGGCAGGCTTTTCGAGGTAACAAGCAAGCTCTTAGTTTATGCATGGCGCTCATGCTTGAATCCCTAGAACGTCGATTTGATAATGCTTTTGCGGTGACTCGCACAGAACAAGAACGTCAGGAACGGCTGACCAGTCGCATCCAGCAGCTTGAGCGTGACCTAACCCAACTAGGTGAAGATTTTGCTCTGGATGACCAGATTCGACGGGAACGGGATTACTTCGAGAGGCTGCTAAGAGAAAATGGCATCGACCCTTGGGCACTACCAAATAGTGAGGAGGAAGCTTAGTGATGCAAAAAGCTGACCTTTTGCTGGGGTTACCCTCCTTCACTCAATTAGTCCATCCAGTAACTCTTTGACATACTCCCGACGCTAACCCTTATTCGCCTCCCAGCTGTTTTGAGATGCGATCACACAGCCATTCTTCCAGTTCCATACCATCAATCTTTGCTTTGAGCTTGCACTCTGACAGATGCTTTTCAGCATTTCTCATCGTGTAAGTCTCCAGAGCAGTCATCATACAATTGGTTCTTGATTTATTGGTTGCCAAGCCAGCAATGATCAGCCTTAGGTACAGTAAGGAGGGCATTTCATTGGTTGTCATCCGCTTGCCATCCAGCTCCTTTAGTATTCCTTTTTCGCTTAAGCAATTAATTAATTTGTCGAAATCCATGATTAGATGAATATCCCGTGACTATACTCATCATGCTATCATCAGCATAGCTAGAGCGATCGAACATGGGACGTTCCGGCTAAAGCTCGTCCCATGTCACCGCCGCAGCGGCTAACCCCTAAAACACGCTTAGAGGCTTTTAAAATCATGCACCCTATAGAATTACTGAGCAAGCCACAATGGTCATACTCTAGGTTATCTTTCTTTTTGGGAGTATCGGAAACTGAAGTAAGACGGTGGAACTGCCAGACAAAGAAAACACGCCGCAATCCTTCCAGAACAGCTCAAATACTGGCAGCTGTGATTGATAAGCATCCAGAAGTTGTCAAAACTATCGCTAATTTGGACGTGCTTTACGACTAGCCCAATGTTATGACCAAAAGGCATAGCCCCTCAATGCGAGGGGTTTTTTAATGGAATTGAACCGAAATAAAGGCGAAATGATATCAGACACAAAAACCGAAATGTATGGAAGCGACCATCAGAAGACTAACACCAGAAGAAAGTGATAATTTGCTTCAAAAATCAACCCCCAAGCCAGAGGAGGGGAGGTTTCCTGCCAGGGTAAGGATTGACTGGCTGAGTCGGGTTTTAGGGAAAAGCGATCGCACTTTAGCTAGGTATAGAAAGATTGCCTTTGAAGAGATTGCTGAGTACTGGTTAATCTGTCTGGACACTAACCCAGGATACATATTAGGGGAAACCAAGCTACCAGACAAACCACCACTCACTCAGCGTCAGGCGGAAATCCTAGTCATTATCAGCAAACTATTTGACTCTCTTAAAGACCAATATTTAGTCCGGCATCAACTTAATCAATTCTTTGTCCATCCAAACGATTTACAGGAGTAAAAATGACACATTACACAGTCAAAAGCCTAGCAGATGAAGCAGGGATGTATTTAGAGGATATGATTCCTTTGTTGGCAAGGCTGGGAATGAAAGATGCTACGCATGATCAAAAGGTAAAATCTGCGATCGCATCAGCAGTTCTTCGGACAGTTAAAACCCACAATGACTCGCTACAAAAACAGATAGCAGCTTCTGCTACTAACCCACCCCTAACCTCTCCCAGGAGGGGAACGGAAGGGGAAGGAGATCCAGGGGAACTGGCACTACCAGAAAAATTGAAATTGAAGGAGGTAAAGGGAGTTGCTCAACAAGCTGGGGTTACTCAAGTTTTTGTCAAAGAACTATCAACAGCCATCTACAACCGCAAGATGGACTTGTTGGTAGAGCAAGGGCTGGAAGAATACCGTAGAGAGCAGGAAGCCGTAGAAGCAGGCAGGTTATATGGTCAAATCCAAGACCTCCAAACCCAACAAAATGAGCTTCTTGAGATGGAAGAAAGACTCTATAAGTCTCAGGCAAAAGCACGGACTGAAGAAGTGCTTGATAGTGTTGGCTGTGACTTACAAGCTGTTATTGATTCTATTCAAAACCAACAAGAGGAAGATGCCAACAAACGTGAGAAACGTCGTCAGCTCGTAGCCAAGATTGAAAGCGGGGAAGAGTTAACGGAGGAAGAGCTACAAGACCCTTTCGTTATGTCTCGGTACGACTGGTATCAATCAAGGGTAGGAAATTTGTCCGCATAAATGGTCAGTTGTGTGCGGTACTTACTTCAAGGGAATTAGAAAAATTAAACCAGAGTTTGAGGAAAAGGAAAATGGGTACAGCTATCGGATTGGGTATCGGGGTAGTTATTGGTCGTAACTGGAATCGTATCAAGAAAGGGCTGACTTGGTTAGGTAATTGCCTCTCTGAAGAGTTGACATTAACAGAAAACGACTATCAAGAACACTATGCAGGCTATGAGCCGCTCACAACGCTTGGACTGGTTTTGCTAGAACGAGACTAAAGCGTACTTTAATTTCCCTTGAGGTTCCGGGTGCATTTCGGACAAAATGCACGTACTGCAAATAGCAGGCGATGCCTAAAAGTTCCAAAACGGAAACCAGAGAACTATTGACAGATAAAGTTTTCAAAGATTGCAGTTTCAATATGTACGGTGAGTAAGTTCCTTCCTTTGAGATAGCCGAAAGAACTAAAGGGTAAAGGCTGTAGCGATCGCAACCAAAAACTGTACGGCAAACGGAACTAAAACAGTTCTCATTCAAAAGTTTTGTACTAACAATGAATCGCTGAAACTGTTTATTTCTCGTGAAAGAGTCAGTTCCACAGTTCCAGATTAGCTCCGGAATTGTGAAGAGCTGTAATAAAGAGCGGGGCTGTGGTGACCCAATAGGACGGAAAACAGCCATTTTGGATGGGACACCAAAAAATACAACCATTCTTGATAAACATACCATGACTAATTCATCTGAGAAAGTGTGGGCAGTCAAACCGTTAACCCCTTCTCCTGAGGTAAAAACCAAACAGCCTGTTGCAGCAAATCCAATTGGTATCAACACAGAGGAGCCTGGTGCATTGAGCGCTCCGGTAAGCAATGCTCAACCAGTTGAGGTTGATGTGATTGATGATGCAATCGCAGAAGTCTCTGGAAAAACTCAAGCACTATTGGATAAGACAGAGAAGTTCGCCTCAGCTTTCATTAACAAAGCTGAGGGACGGTTTGCCGCTTCAGAAGAGTTCATGTTGGACTTGATAGAAGGTAATGTTGACCAAGCTTACTTGGCTCAGCGTTTTGGTAAAATCACCAATGCAGAGTTGCAGCGGGAATTGGTCGAGATTGAGCAGATTGGCAATGCTATTCGCCTCTCAATTGAGAAGAAAGGGTTGACTGTTATGGCGTTGAAGGAACAGCAAGCAACCCTTCAAGTGGTGGAAGAAGAAGCAAACACCGCTACTGCTGTTAATCGTGCTGCTGATGCTACCAACAAGGCAGAACATTCAGGAGTCATGCTCAAGCTCCGCGCTCGACTCCGGGAACAACAACAGCGCAAGACTCAAGCCAATCTTCAAGTAGCAACCATTCGTGCTGATGAACGGGAAGAGGCAGCACAAACCTTGCTTCAGAAAGTACAAGGCAAGTACAAGCAATCCCAAGGACAACGCAAAGCTGATGCTGCAACTCCTGTGTAATTACACAGTTGTCAAGCGTCCATTAGCTTTCCGAGCCTGAGGCACTCCTCAGGCTCCAAAGAGCACACTACTTTCAAGGATTATGACCACTTTCATTAAAAGCTCTATTGCTACTTTCACTGTCCTTCTCATTGGACACGTCATCATCTCCGCTGTTATCTGGATTGGCAATCATTCTATTCTTATCGCTTCAGTCATCATTTTTGTCGTCATGATCGCACTCATCGCTTTAGCTTCCAACTAATGAAACCTTTATTCCCATTTACCGCGACATTAACAGGAGTAATTTTAATGTTTACTCCTATGGATGGGAGGTTTAAAATGTTGGTTGCCTCCCTGACTGCAATTCCTGGTTGCAGTTACTTATTAGACGAAAGAGCGCAATTACAACAAGCAATTTCTCGACTTGCTCAGCTCAAAAAAGAAGCAGATGCGATCGCTCTGACCAATTCTCAGCTAACTGCTGAGTTTGAAGCAACAGAAGTAGAGATTAGAACGAAGCTCAAAGAGGCAGAGCTTTCCTTAACCAAGGCTAATGATGAAGCTAATCGGATTAAGGCTTTAGCTCAAATTGAGGCAGAACAAGCGATTAATGATGCAGCCGAAATTGAGTCGCAAGCCAAGAGGGACGCTGCTGCCATCAAAAATCAAGCTGAGGAGGAAAAACAGCAGTTACTTCAAGATGCTAGGAGAACTGTTAATGGCATCACAGAAGAAGTTGCAGTTGCTCGGAGTAAGGCAGCTCACTCAATTTGGAGGGCAAGAAGAAAAGCTCGATTACGTTGTGAAGTAATGGCGCGAGAACTGCATGAGGCGATTGCCTTCGACACCAAACAACTCGAACTAAAAAAAGCTGAACTAGAAACTGAATTAAAGCACAAACAAGCTGAGGCTGACCAACAAATAGCCACTCAATTGAAAGAAATTCAGGAAAATAAAAATGCCATTGAAGACGAGATACGCCAAAAACGAGCTGAGCTTGAGGCTAAAATCGCTTCATCGTGGATTGAATTTGAGAAGGAAAAGGAGGAAGCAGCAGAAGCTTTTGCTAGCCAATTAGTGGCAGAGAATAACGCAACCTTACAAGAACAACTTGACCAGTACAACGAGGAATTCGTTGCTAAGAAGAAAGAATATGACGAGGCGATTGCGGCAGCTGAGAAAGAGCTGAAAAAGCAAGAGCGGGAACTCAAAAAGCAATGGGAAGAAAAGTACAATCAGTGGTTGATTCCCCATATTCAAGAGTATCAGCAACTGAAAGAGACTCTAGAAGACTGGAAACAGAAGTATTACGCGGCAGAGGAAGAAATTGCTTCACTCAAAGATATTGTATTACCTGATAATCCTTGGCGATCAATGCACACTACAAGAGCGGTGGCGGTTCAACAATATATGAAAGCTCAGGGAGTACTAGTCAACTACTATAACTCCGCTATAGACAAAAATGGGAAGTTTACCCTATTCTTCAAGCCTTGGCAGTCTGGAGTCAAATTTAAGCGCTCTTTGGAAGGTATCTTACCAGGGATGCAAAGTAATTTTTGTCTTATTGCCCCTCCAGTGTTTGGGGAGCAAGTTGATTGCTGGTTTTTGGAAATGTCTCCGTCAGTGGACTCGCTAACTAATTCTATGGAGTCTGCCTACCAACTAGAGGCATCATTCCCCTCTAGCCCTGCTGTCTTAACAGTACCGCAAACAGTCGAAAATAACCAAGTTACGCGCTCACTTGACTACGAGCAAAAAGTAGCTTTCATGATGAATTTGCGACCAGGAACTCTCCCAAAGCCAGTAACTGAAGAAATTACTGATCAGGAGTTAACTGTAGCTGATTGGTTATGCAATTGGCGGTTTACTGCTACCAAAGGAGAACAAGCCAATATTAGACAGGTAAACAAGTTGATTGAGGCTCTTTATGGTATAAAACCCGGTCGCTCTACTGAAGTTAGAGATCCGGTGACTAGGGAGAGCTTAAGGCAGCGGGTTCACAGGATTCTTGAACTATTAAAAATTGAAGGCAATCGATTTGATTAAATTCTAAATTCTAAATTCTAAATTCTAAATTCATTATGATTTACTCGAAACGGGAGGGGATAGACCCGCGAGATTGGTTGAAGCAGGCTAACTTCCCCAGTAATTGGAAAGAATTAGATTTACAGCAGTGGATTGCTGACAGATTGCGATCGCAAGGTTATGACCTCAAGGAAGGGGTTTGGATGGATCTCCCTGGTGGTGGTAAAGGACAAGCAGATATAGTTTTATATTACGATGGTAAACCCTGGCAAGTATTGGAAGTAAAAAAAATCATTAACAGGGAGGGTGTTTTACTTGGAACCAATCAAGCAAGAGCCTACACGAGTATTCTAGGGGCGACAGAACAACCTTTGCTAATGGGGTTAGCACCTTGGTCAGAGAAGGAGTACTGGAGCGGTAAGAATGCAATAAATTTATCAGCGCACAATCAAGTAGGGATTATTTTCCTCAATGAAGATGATCGCTGGTTTCCAGCGCCTAACGAGGGGATTGCACAGACTCAGCATCGCGACAATAACTTTAACTTTCAGTTTAAGTTATTGAATTTAGGACTGATAAACTCACTTTTGTCCAACTGTTATAGCTTAATCAATCGAGGAATCAATAAGCTAAATTGGAAGAAAAAAGCAATTGCTATCATCACACTATTCTTTATTTCATTTCTGCTATCCTGGTTTCATGGTTCTAAGGCTTTTGATCCGTATCGGGACATAAATAACAATAATGTGCAAGAGCAATGCAGGTAATTAGGTTGATGCAAGGAGGTTTTAGCTTTTTACTGCGGTTTTAATATTTCATCTATTTGTGCCAGTTTTTGAGTCAAGAGTTCCTTCAACTCCAAAAGTTGCGATGGTTCAGCTTGGTCAAACATTTCACCAGACAGTTTGGAGAGAGTCGCTGTGGCAAGTGATATTTGTTTAACTCGCCTAGGTGGTGTTGGCTCCGATGCAACTTGGGCAGAGATCACTTCTTTAACTAATTTTCGAGTTTGGGAGGCAGACAATTTCTCGGCGAGCACTCTTTGGGTTGTCTTGACCCTGATTGACTTAGCTTTTTGCTCTGACAACTTCAAGTTTTTGGCTGAGAGCTTCTGTAGTGCCAGTGCATGAACACCAAAAAGTCCCGATTCCCTGATAGCAGCTTTGAGGTCTACAGCTAAAGAAAGCATGGGGAAAATATTGGCATCGATGGAGGCTGGATTGAGCTGTAAATCCAGTAGTAACAATAATATGGCTTGCTCTTGCTCATCTAGACCCAAAGATGCTAAGCCCTGTTTTTGCTCTGGCTCAGCAGCATTCATGAGTTCAACGACTTGACTCATGCGTCCCTGTTTGTTCAACCTTCGCACTGCCGTTGAGAGCAGACGGGGAATATCAACACCATCTATACCAGTATTATCAGCTAATTCCCGAACAATTGCCTCTGCTTTATCAAGAGGGTTGAGGTCTTCTCGATGCAGGGAAGTCAATAGCGCTTTACGGTGTAAGGCAGTTGGTTCGGGAATAATTACAGCTTGCAGGCTCTGCCAGCCTAAATTTTTAGCACTGCGCCAGCGCCGTTCTCCATCAAATAGTACTAAATCTCCTCGCTCAACCAAAATAATCGGCTCTAGTTGTCCATCTTTAGATAGTGAGCGGGACATTGAGGAGATACTTTCAGGCAAAAATGTCTGTCTGGGTTGCTCAGGGTTAGGTTGAATTTGTTCCAAAGAAATAGAAACAACCCCCGCTCTGGATTGCAATTGCTCCCGCAAGGCTTTCAGCTGAGCTTCTAATTCGGTTGAACCAGAGTTCCTCAGTTCTTCAATTTCTGCTTTGAGTCGCTGGATTTCTTCGACCGCAGCCGATAGCTGCTGAGACTGCTTGGCGGCTGAAAAATAGTTGTTAAGGTTAGGAGCTTTCTGAGCACTCATACTGATTTTTTATATCATAAGATGTCAAATCACCCATAATAAAAATTTCTCCGCGTCCGGTGCGTCTCCGTGTCTGGAGCGTTAATCCTAATTATGGTTATTCAAGCGGACATGATATTACTCTTCTTCTTCGGCTTCCCCATCAACTTGGCTAGGTGTGAAGTGATCTCTCTGAAGTCACTCAACGCCGGATGAGAAGGGCGGTGAAGACGTAAGGGCAACCCTTGTCCACTGGCATTGACAAATTCTGCACTATTGCGAATTGCTGGAAATGCCCGGATATCCATCTGTTCTAGCTGAGCGGGTAATGATTCTTGAAGCTGTCGATGTACTGCTCGCTTCCTGTCGTATTGGCTTGGCACAAATCCCAACACTTCTGGCTGAGGTTTTAAGCGCAAGTGTCGGCAATTATAGTAATACCATTCGAGTAAATGAGCGGCTCCCTGAATTGACTTCGGCTCTAGTTGCACAGGTACTACTAAATGAGTGCTGGCTGCTAGTGCCATCAAAGGTAAAGGACCAAGGGTAGCTGGGCAGTCAAAGATAATCAGGTCATGATTGAGTGGATAGTCACTTAAGCAGTCATCTAGCAGGTAAGCTCCTCGTTTGTGTAACACTAGCTCATCTGCTGTTTGGGTTAACACCATGCCACCTTGACAGATGACTACCTTCTTCGTGTGTTCGCTCCAGCAAGGGGTCAAGGGCCAGTTGCCGTCAAATTTATCTTGCAATACAGCAGCCAGTGTTTGCTCTGGTTCTGGCGGCGTCAAGCCACAAAAGAGGGTCAGCGACCCTTGGGGGTCAAGATCCATGAGTACCACCTTGAAGCCGCTTAATCCTAGTTCGTAGGCCAGATGCACAGAAAGAGTGGTTTTACCACTGCCACCAGCATTGCTGAGCACAGCCAGTCTAATTTGCATTTCTACAAATTGGTTAAGTGTTATGTGAGCATCATATATCGATATATGACGTTAGCCAAGTATTAAAGATGGATATTAATCAGAATTCGACTGTTCAAGTAACCCCATCTTGAAACTTACAGCTTGATTGTTCTGAAACGTCTGATTAAAGCTGGACGATTACTGTAGTCAGACTTAAGTTTTTCCAAGTGTTGGATGAATTCAGGCAATCTTCCCTGATGTTCTGCCAAATCACGCAAATCTTTGAGTAAAGCAGTGGCTTGATCATAGGGTTTGGCTTGCTTGAGTTCAATGAGTTCCACCACTGTGTTCCAGGTTTGGGCTTCTTTGGGTGCCAGTGCCTCTAATTCCCGAATTCGCTTTTTTCTCGCTGCATCCCGTTCTTTTTGTTTACGCCTTACCCTCAGGGTATCAGCGATCGCTTCTAGTTCAGACAGTCGCCGATGTCCTGAAGCTAATTGAGGACTTGAGCGAGTTGTGCCAGCCAACTCCTGCAATCGATTAATCAATTGCAAGTCAACATGAGGTTCGCGCCGTACAAGTTTGAGCAAAAATTCTTGCTGTTCGTCTTCTGACAGAGCAGACAACCAGTTTTCCAGCGGCACCTCTGAGGTAAATTGATGGCGAGGACTTGCCTGAGCTGCTGCTGCAACTAAATCGGAGTCAAGTTCTACTAGCTCAATGAATGCCTTGAGGGGTTGAGAAAGCTGGCTCAAATTAGGGGGAATTGGTGGCTCAACCGGATCTTCCTTTAGAACGTATCCAGCGAGGTAGGGAGCTACTCGCAACCAAACCAAGTACAGCAAGCGTAGATCTCCACCCAACAGCTCATCGCGGAGGGGCAGTAAGCGCGGTAGCCATCCTTCACCTTCAACCCAACCCTGTATTCCTTCTTCCTCATTGATTTCAATATCAAGGACGATGTACTTAGAGCTAGTGGTGATGGCGATCGCATCCGGCAAGTTGTAAGGTTGGAACCACTTGAGGTCAATGATCGCTTTAGGGAACCGAAACATTAATCGCCAAGTGCCCCAGTTGGCGATGTAAAACATGATATCAAAGTATTGGGTTAATACTTTCTCTGGCTCGCCGCGAAAGTCGCCATAGTTATAGAGAAAAATTGCCTGAGTTGGCGTGAGTTGAACCCGACTGGATAGTTTTTGGATCTCCGCCTGTTCTTGAGCTGTGAGCAGACGATCAATCACTTGAAATTCGTAATACTGATACTCACTCATCTACAATAAAAAATTTTCTGAACTCTTTTGCTTCTGCATCACCATACAACTCCAACTTCCTGGAACTCATCAAGCCGAATTGTCTATCAACCCGTCACTCACTGAAGAACTGGGGAAGCAGATCTCTTCGGCTATCATACTGAGAAGTAAGCACAGATTTCTAAGAAGCAACTGGGAAAATCCTTGTCCACATCAACGAACCAACCTCCTAAAGCTTCTCCCCAGTATGAAACGCTCACCGGAGTTGTGGAGCGTCTGACTTTCTATTCGGAAGAGTCAGGCTATACCGTTGCACGTCTGATGCGCCCCAAAGCCAAAGAGCTGACAACCATTGTCGGCAGCTTCGCCAACATCCAGCCTGGACAGACGCTGCAACTAACAGGCTTTTGGCGAGAGCATCCCCAATACGGCTCTCAGTTCCAGGTTAGCAAATACATTGAAACCAAACCCGCCACCCTCACAGGAATTGAGAAATATTTAGGCAGCGGCTTAATTAAAGGTGTTGGACCTGTGACTGCCAAGCGTATTGTAGAGCACTTTGGACTCACCACCCTCGATATCATTGAAAACCATATTGAACGCTTGCTAGAAGTCCCAGGAATTGCCCACAAGCGGGTTGAGATGATTCAAAGTGCTTGGGAGACCCAAAAAGCCATCAAAGAGGTGATGGTGTTTTTGCAAGGGCATGGCGTCTCCACCACCTACGCAGTCAAGATTTATAAACAATATGGTGATAGTGCGATTGCCTACGGCACCAGCGAAGCTGATCGCTACTGTTCAAAATAACCCCTACCAATTAGCCGTTGATATTTATGGCATTGGTTTTCTCACCGCTGATAAGATTGCACAAAATCTGGGTATTCCCCTTAACTCCAGGTTCCGTTACCAGGCTGGTATTTTGCACGTTCTGGGTGAAGCGGCAGAGGAAGGACATAGCTGCTTGCCACAACCGCATTTAGTGAACTTGAGTGTAAAACTGCTTTCGACAGAGGAACACCCAGCCATACCAGAGACGATGGTTGATGTTATTGAGGACATGGTACAGCAGAGGGAGTTAATCGTTGAAACTCCAGAAGAAGGAATGTTGTTGTGCTATAAACCCACCTTCTACTACACCGAGATTAACTTGGCACAACGCCTCAATCAGCACCTCAGCAAACCCGTCGCGGTTGACCTGCCCCGTGTGAGAAACTGGATTGAGCGGTTTACCGAGAGTCGGGGTATCGCTCTCTCCCACCAGCAACAGCAAGCGGTGGAAATGGCGGCTTACTCCCGAATCATGGTTCTCACAGGGGGTCCTGGCTGTGGTAAGACCTTCACCACCCATACCATTGTCTCATTGTGGAAAGCAATGGGCAAATCCATTGCCTTGGCTGCACCCACCGGACGGGCTGCACAGCGGCTAGCTGAGATGACAGGGCTAGAAGCCAAAACCCTGCACCGGCTGTTGGAGTTTGACCCCAGAACAATGGATTTTAAGCTTGGCGTTGATAACCCTCTGCCCCATCAGGCAATTGTGGTGGATGAGGCTAGCATGTTAGATCTGTTTTTAGCCAACTCTTTGGTGAAAGCTCTACCGCTAGACGCTCAACTTCTGCTGGTAGGAGATATTGATCAACTGCCTTCAGTTGGACCTGGAAAGGTATTGCAGGATTTAATCAACTCCAAGCGAGTGCCTGTAGTGCGCCTAACCCAAGTCTTTCGCCAAGCAGCCCAAAGCGCCATTATTGCAGCAGCTCACCACATCAATCGGGGGCAGTATCCGGCAATTGAACATATTTCCGACACACCCCGCTCTGACTGCCTCTGGCATGGTGGCGGACATCAGCCGGAGCATGGGGTGCAAGTAATTGGGGAGCTGATTGGGGAGCTGATTCCCAAATTGGGCTTTAATCCCGCCACAGATGTTCAAGTGCTTTGCCCTATGACTAGGGGTTTAGTGGGGACTCGGAACCTCAATCAAGTTTTGCAGCAGCTCATCAATCCCAGATGTCCTGAGCAGACCGAGATTCAAAGAGGTGGGATGCTTTTGAGAGTTGGCGATCGCGTGATACAACAAACCAATGACTATCAGCGGGAAGTCTTCAACGGGGACTTAGGGATAATTACCAAGATTGATACCACTGAGCAGGAGGTAAGTGTACAGTATGACCAACGTAATGTGAGTTATGATTATGCTGACCTCAATGAGATTACCCTAGCCTGGGCAGTAACCATCCACAAAAGCCAAGGCTCAGAGTATCCGGTGGTTATTCTACCACTATATATGCAGCACTATCTGATGCTCTCTCGCCACCTGCTCTACACAGGACTGACTCGCGCCAAGAGATTAGCGATTGTGATCGGGGCAAAGAAGGTAATTGGCATCGTGGTGAACTCTGGTGAAAGACAGCAACGCTACACAAGGTTGCAGCAGCGGCTGGAGATGGTAGCTTAAGTAATAAGTAATAAGTGATAAGTAATAAGTGATAAGTGATAAGTAATAAGTGATAAGTGATAAGTGATAAGTGATAAGTGATAAGTGAAGAATTCATGTTTGGATTCCCAATCGAAAGTGCAAGTAAATTGAGACAAAAGATACAATTTACTTGCACAATGTTGGCTTAAAAATGATATTGAAGGCGTTGTCGTGTATGGCTTACACACCCATGCAGTAAACCCTAATTAACTCATTACTCATTACTCCAAAACGCTTTTATTGTGGACTTATTCTCCCAAGTTCTAACTAATATTGTTGGTCAAACCGCACATTCCCGCGTAAGCTATACCGATTGCATCAACGCTATCATCAATGGGAAGTTGTTTCAAATCAAAAAGGGACTGGATAACTTCAGCTACTTCAGTTTTGGTTGCTCTTCCGTTACCAAGGTGTGCCTTCCAGCTGGCTTGGTGGAGGGCTACAGGAAGCAGTCCCGCCTCTCGATAACAAACCAAATTGATAATTCCTACTGCCTGTAAAACTCCTCCTGCTGCCTTTATTTGTCTAGTAAAGAAAGGCATTTCCAAAACTACATTATCTGGTTCAAATTCCTTGAGCAATTCCACTAAATCCTGCTCTATCTCTGCCAGTCTTTGAGGAGTCGGTAGGTTTTTACTTGTTTGAATTGTTCCATAGTCAACCAGATGAGGGTGATTGTCATTGTCTTCAGCGACAACGCCCCAACCGATGCGAGCAAGTCCAGGATCTAAACCGAGCCAGAAGTTGTCTAATTCCATAGCTTGCGATAATTAAGAGATGACTGTTTTATAGCACTACAAGTTTAGGTTAGGACATTCCTACATCCACCAAACCGACTCACAGTTTACTTTTACCTGTTGCCTAGCGCGTAGCGCTATACATGATAGAATGCGCTTGCGATAAGGTTTATTTCCGCAAGCAGATATTCCATGAGTTCCCCCACATTAGCCTCAAACCCTAACCCCTTAGCAGCGATCGCCAATCGTGACTTACTGGCGCAGCTGCTCTCAGACAAGCGTTCACCCCATACTCGCCACGCCTATGCCAAGGATTTAAAGGATTTCTTTCGCACCATTGCCGATTCAGAAGCAACCCCAGAGATGGTGACATATTTCCTGCAATTGGAGCGAGCTGATGCAGTGACGCTGGTGCTGCGCTACAAAGCGATGTTGATTGAGCGGGGGTTGAAGGAGGCAACTATTAACCGCCGCCTATCTGCGATTAAATCTTTGGTGAAGTTGGCTAGGAGTGCAGGCAAGTGCGACTACACCCTCGAAGAGGTCAAAGGGGAGAAAGTGCAAGTTTATCGGGATACCGCAGGTATTAGTCGGGAGTTGTACCGCAAAGTGCTAGCTTTGCCTGATAGGGTGGAGTTGAAGGGAAAGCGGGACTATGCTCTGCTGCGACTGCTGTGGGATAATGCCCTGCGGCGGGGGGAAATTGCTAAGGCGAATATTGGCGATTTTGATGCGGAGACCAAGACCCTCAAAATTAGGGGGAAGGGAAAGGGGACGGTATTTGAAGTGATTGACCTGTCGTTAACTACTACAGAAGCAATTCGAGATTGGCTTTTAGCGCGGCGGGAGTTAAATACTTCGGCACCGTTGTTTATTTCTGTTGACCCGGTGAAAAAGGGTAATCGGATTACGGGGGCAGGAATTTATTGGATTGTGCAGCAATATTGTAGGGCGGCGGGAGTTAGCAAGCAGATGTCTCCCCACCGCATTCGCCACAGCAGTATTACTGCGGCATTGGATGCTACTAATGGCAATGTGCGTAAGGTGCAGAAGCTATCTCGCCATGCTCAGATTGATACGCTGATGGTGTATGATGACAACCGCTCCAAAGACCAATTGGAGATTTCAACTCTGCTGGCGGATATGGTTTGACTTTCAATTTAGTTTAAATTCCTTAAACAGAGAAATATTATATTATAATTTAGTTACTAATTATGTTTGAGAAATTTACTGAAAAAGCAATAAAAATAGTTATGCTAGCTCACGAAGAAAGTATCTACCTGGGTCATCAAGAGATTGGTACAGGAGAGCTTCTCTTGGGCTTAATCAAGGAAGAAACTAGTCAAGCCTCTAAAGTTCTTAGAGAGGCAAAAGTCAATGTAGAAAATGCTCGTAGAAATGTAAAAAAAATAGTGGGTGGGAGTTCAGATTTTATCAGCAAAGGAAAAGAAATTTCTTTCAATGCCCACATTAGGAGAGTTATTCAATTTGCTTCGGAAGAAGCTGAGCAATTAAAACACAAAGAGATTACTCCAGAACATCTCCTATTAGGTTTACTTAGGGAAGAAAAGTCAACTGCTGTTAGAGTTTTACAGAACTTGGGAGTTGAACCAATCCAGATACGTACTCGCATTCTGCCTGATGGAGCTAGCAATATTCAAAATTACTTTACCTTAGTTCAAGAACTGCTCGATAATCCAGACAAAAGAACTGAAATTCTCAAGGTAAAGTCTGAACTGGTAAATAGCGAGTTTACAGTTATCCTGACAGGATTAGTAGATTTGCTTATCAAGGGTAGCAATAAACAGGTAGCTAATTCTTTGCAGGATATTTCAGCCCAACTAGATCTGAAGGAGGAAAGTTCCCAGAGTAGTTACCAGTCTCGTGAAGTAGAAGCTGATTATCAAACCAGTCCTGATTTTTTCTATCAGCTTTTGCGGCTGATTTATGAGAGCAAAGCTGACTCTCAAGTAGTATATTCTTTCCTAGAGCAGAATTTAGATAAGCTTAACAAAAGCTTAATCAAACACTTGCAAAACTGGGCAAACAAAGCTCTACATAACGTTAAAGAAGAACAAAGGCCAGAGATAGCTAAGCGAATTACTACTTTGTGTGCCCTAATCAAAGAGTTTCCCCAGGGAGATCCACTGATTAAACAGGAAATAGCTATGGCTGGTTATGAGATTGTGGCTACTGTTTTAACTAAAAACAAAAAAAAGGAAGTTAAGGAAGTTCAACATAACCAAGAGACTAAATCGGAGAAAGAGGAAAAAATAGTTCAAGTTGAAGAGGAGAAAACTGAGCTCACAAACCTATCTTTAACTGAACCAAAGCAACCTGAGAAAAAATCAGGGGTAGTAACGTTTAATAATTTTGCAGAAAAAGCAATAAAAGCGCTGGCAATAGCTCAAGAAGAAGCTCTGCGTCTAAAAAGCGAATATATAGATACAATTCATATTTTGCTGGGTTTAATCGGTGAAGGAACAGGACTTGCAGCTCGCATCCTGAGGGCAGAAGGTGTGAAGCTGAAAGATGCCAGGAATCAGGTTCGAGAAACTATTGGTGGCGGTTCTAATTCCGCCCAGGAAATTTCCTCTTTTACACCAAGGACTAAAGAAGCTCTTAAAGGTTCTATAGAATTAGCTTCTCAATGGAAAAGTGACCAAGTTGACACAGAGCATATGCTGATTAGTTTACTTCAAGAAAATGATGAAGTTACAGCTCTAGTACTAGGAAAATTAGGTATTCAATTACAAGAATTAACCAATAAGTTGCTGGAAATGGCGAAAAAAAAAAGTAACCCTAATTTAGGTGAACAATCGTCCAATAACCAACCACGCAAAAAAGCAATTATTGTCAATGACAAGTCAGTTGATCTACAGTACGTAGACTTTTTTGTACAAGTTCTTGATGTAGTAGCAACTAATAGAGACCAACAATTTATCAACTCGCTATTACAATCTAATTCTGACAAACTCGATTATAAATTTATTCAAACATTACAAATTTGCTCCCAGACAACCATCTCAGATCTACTTGATAATAAACCACTGAACTACAAAGAGGAACTCCAAACATTTGCCAGGGATATTGGTGATTTGGCAATAGCAATTGCAGATATTTCCATCGAAGATAAAGAAATTAATTTAGAAATTGCGATCGCTGCCTTGGAAATTGTTATGACTATATTCACTCGTCAGGAATTTCCAGAGCAATGGGCAATTGCTCAATACCATCTAGCCAATGTTTATTTAGAAAGAACTAGTGGAGGCATAACTAATAACCTCAAAAAAGCTGTTGATGGTTATGGAAGGGCTTTACAAGTGCAACCAGACTGGAAAGAAGCTTGGTTACATAAAGGTAGAACACTTTTGAAATTAGAGCGTTTTCAGGAAGCAATTACTAGTTTTGACCGAGCCTTGGCAGTACAGTTAGATACCTCTGATGCGTTTCATGATGCCTGGATTTGGTATCTCAAAGGTATTGCACTAGGACATTTAAGAAATTATGAGGAGTCAATTGTTAGTTTTGACCGAGCTTTAGAAATAAGTCCTGACTATTCTGGTGCTTGGTTTAACCGTGGTACTTCACTGTATTGCCAAGAGCGCTACGAAGATGCCCTTTATAGTTATGATAAAGCTATCGAGTTTCAACCTGAAAATGCTTCGATTCGGTTGAGCCGAGGTTTTGCACTAAGGAAACTGGGGAATTGGGTAGAGGCTGCTGCTAGCTTTGACCAAGCTTTGAGACTTGAACCAAATAACTATAAAGCTCTGGAATGTAGAAATGATATTTTTCAAAGGATAGTAAGTAGTAGTAGTGCAGAGGAAATCGCAGCATTAGCGAAAAGATACAGAGGACAGGGAAATCAAAGCTTAGCTGAACAGTTGCAGGAAGAAGTAGAACACCAGGAAGGATTTGCAGAATTAGAGAGATTGGCTTGGGAATTAGCAAATGAGGGTAAAGAACTAGCTGACAGCTTAAGGAATAATGAATCTCCACCAAATCACCCAACGTCAGCGTTACTAGGAGAAAAAGAAAGAAAGCAATGGCAATTTTTCCAAGAAGCCATACTAAATAGGCAATGGACATTCTTAGAAGAAGCTATAGCAAAAATTACATATGATTACAACGAAAAAGAATATAGAAAGTTTTTGCAAGACAACTCAGAATTGTTAAAGGGAGAGCTTTTCAATGTATATGTGGCTGGGTTTATTTACGAAAAAGTCGAACAAAATAATTTACATCAAGCTCTAAAGTACGCCAATAGTGTTCTTGAGTTTTGCATGATTTTTCAAGATTATCAAGAACGTTTTTGGCCTGAGATTGGTCAAACAGTTGTTTATATATACCATGAACTTATATCATCACTGGGACTTAAATTAGGAATTTTTCAGTCTGGCGAAAATAAGGCATCTAATTGGTTCTCTTCCGAAGATGTTATAGCGAATATCTCCCAGATAAAATCTTATATTACTCAGAAGTCCTATATAGATAATCGACCCTTCGGTAAACCAAAGCCGAGAAAGGGCATTTCAGGAATGTTCGGTTCATTGCAAGCAATTTTTAATCCGATTCCTGTTCCTGATGATTATGGACTGATTCTGCTAGCAATCATCTTCACTAGACTTGGTCGTGCTTACCTTGAGCAAACTGAGCTTAAGTTATGGGAAAAGAATAGTAATGAAAAACTTGCGATTAAATGTTGCGAACTTTCATTGGCAGTATGGGAACGTACTGATTTACCAACTGAGTGCATTTACACTCATTATTGTCTGGCTAAAGCTTATAGTGAATTGAAGGAAGGAAATAGAGCCGAAAATATAGATAAGGCAATTTATCACTATGAAAAAACTCTAGAGAGTGTTACTCGCTCTGACAATCCTGATCAGTGGGCAACAACTCAAAATAACTTAGGTGTTGCTTACCGCCGACGTATTCGCGGCAATAAGTCTGAAAATATTAGGAAAGCAATTAGTTATTATCAAGAAGCTTTGAAGGTGAGAAAGCAAGATGTTCATCCCGCTCAATGGGCTAATACCCAAACTAATTTAGGTTTTGCTTATTTGTGTATTCGCGAAGATAAAGTCTCCAACATAAAGAAGGCAATTGACTGTTTTCATAAGTCATTGCAAGTTCTCACTCTAAAAAGTTTTCCTGAGTATTGGATAAGAGCTCAATTCAATCTAGGTAATGCGTACTTGGAACTATCTATCTTCCAAGGAAATGGTTACAAAGAGCAGTCCATTCATCATTATGAAAATGCTTTACAAGCTTGTCAGAATTTGAGGTTACAAAAACAAGCTGCTGACATACAGATATGTCTAGGCAAAGCTTACTCCACGTACTTTGCTACGGATGGTAAGGCTGAGTACGGGGAGTTAGCTATCAAATACTGTAACAGTTACTTGAGTGTTGTTAATCAAAAAGATAATCCATTAGGTTTTGTAAATGCCCAAACTACTTTTGGCAATATCTACAAACAATCCCAACAATATGACAAGGCATATAGTTCCTTGGCTACAGCGATTGAGACATTAGAATCTTTGCGTGGCGATATTGCTCAAAAGTTGGCCACAGAAGAGGACAAACAAAAATTGTCAGAGCAACAGAGTTTACCCTATCTGGGCATGGTAGAGGTCTGCGTGGAATTGGCAAAAAAAGACCCCAACTATTATATCCAGGCAATTGAATATGCAGAGCGTAGTAAAGCCCGTAACTTAGTTGAACTTCTGGCTAACAAAGACTTCTACCCAGATTCAAAACTTTTCTCCAATCCCAATGAGTATCAAGAAATCTGCGAGTTGCTGGATAAATTACGACAAGAAATTCCTGCTAAACAGCGTCAATTAGAG
Organism: Caldora sp. SIO3E6; assembly: GCA_010672185.1. GTDB lineage: Bacteria > Cyanobacteriota > Cyanobacteriia > Cyanobacteriales > Coleofasciculaceae > Caldora. The sequence continues at coordinate 47,436 of JAAHHL010000032.1, forward strand.
ATGATAGTGGGTAATAGTGAGTTGCAAGAAAAAGAAGCCGAACGTGTTGAACAACTACGCCAAGAGTTGCAGGAGTCACGAGGAAGGCAAAATGAGCTTATAGAGTTCATTGGTAGAGTAGATACTAAATTCAAGTTTACCCAACAAGTCGAACCTATCCCCTTCGAGCAAATCAAAACCTTACTGGGGGCAAATACGGCAATCATTGAGTGGTATGTTACACAAGAAAGGTTTTTTGCCTTTATCATCACCTCCAAAGCAGAGACTCCCATCATTTGGGAATCTTCTATTGAGGACTGGAGGACTCTAGAGGAGTTAATTGCCGACTACCAAGACAGTTACTATCGCGAGAAGGAGACTTGGCAGAAAAGGCTAAATCACTACTTGAGGAGTGTTGCTCAAATTCTGCGCTTAGAGGAAATTTTAACCAGCTATCTACCCCCAGACTGTCAGCAACTTGTACTCATTCCCCATCGTTCTTTACATTTAATCCCACTCCATGCCTTACCACTTGCTGATGGTAGTTGTCTGTTGGATAGATTTGCTCAGGGGGTACGCTATGCACCAAGCTGTCAACTACTGCAATTGAGCCAAACTCAGCAATATCATGAGTTTGCTAATCTCTTTGCTATCCAAGAACCGGAAAATAGTCAATCAAAGCTAGCATATACTAAGGTGGAAGTTGAAGCTATTGGCTCCTTATTCCCTGCTGCTGAAGTTTTAGTCGGAGGTGGGGCCACAAAAGAGGCGACAAGTTCTGCTCTAACGGTTAGCAATTCCTTCAATTATGTCCATTTTTCTTGTCATGGAGGTTTTAACCCAGATTTTCCCCTTGAGTCAGCCTTACTTTTAGCTGAGGATAAAAATCTGACATTAGGAGAAATTTTTGCCCTGAATCTCAATCAATGCCGCCTAGTTACCCTTTCCGCTTGTGAAACTGGCTTAACTAATATTCGTTCCCTCAGCGACGAGTACATTAGTTTACCCAGTGGCTTTCTTTATGCCGGAAGTCCCAGTGTCGTTAGTAGCTTGTGGACGGTAAATGACTTATCCACTGCCTTCTTGATAATTAAGCTTTACCAAAATCTGCAAAGTCAAATGTCAGTAGCAGTAGCTCTTCAACAAGCTCAACTTTGGTTACGGGATGTTACCAAACAGGAATTGGCAACATGGAAAAACCAGTTAACTATACCTCCAGGAGTCAGAATAAGCTTAAATCGTCGATTACAGAAAATTCCTGATAATGCTCAACTATTTCGATCACCTTTTCATTGGGCAGGGTTTTGTGCGATAGGGCAGTAATTATGGATGAACAGCGCCGAGAAGCTTATTTGAATTTAATCAATACATTGCTCAGTTGTCATGGTGATGAGGAAATAAATCGAGTCTTAAACGCTAACCAGGATCTGATTGACTCAGGATTGTTACAGGTGATGGTACAGGTGGCAGAGATATTAGCTGAGAGGGGCGACGAAAGTGCTGCTAATTTTTTGATTCATCTTACCCATCAACTATCTAAAGCACTTGGATTGCTCTCATCAACCCCTACATCTACTTCACTATCAAATTCAGACCCTCAACAGAGCTTTCTGTTGGAGGTGTTGCGGGCAATTTACGATAGTGAGGGCGACCCAACAGTAGTGTATCCGCTATTACAGGCAAACCTGGATAAACTGGATGATAACTTTATCCAAGTTTTGCAAAGTTGGGCTATAGCTACCAAGCCAAAAGTTGAGCCAGAGCAAGTTTATGAATTTGCCATTATTCTTAGCACTTGCTGTAATCTTATCGCGCAGTTTTCACTTGGTAATCGTGCTATCAATCTTGAAATTGCTATTGTTGGCTATGAGGTTGTTATGACAATCTTTACCCGCCAAATTTTCCCTCAAGAATGGGCAAAAACTCAAAATAATTTAGGTCTTGTTTACTCTGATCGCATCCTTGGAGAAAGGGCAGAAAATTTGGAAGCAGCAATCAATTATTTTTTAGCTGCTTCAGATGTACATAGCCACCAATGCTATCCTGAAGAATGGGCTATGCTACAAAATAATCTGGGTAATGCTTACTGCAAGCGTATTTTGGGAAAAAGGTTAGAAAATATCGAAGCAGCAATTCAATGCTATTTAGAAGCTTCAAAGGTGCTAATCCGCAACACTTATCCAGAACAATGGGCTATGACCCAAAACAATTTGGGAAACGCATACAGTGATCGCATTTGTTGGAACAAGACAGAGAATATAGAAAGGGCGATTTGCTGTTTCTCAGAGGCATTGGAAGTATACACCCGCCAAACTTATCCAAAACAATGGGCTATGACCCAAAACAATTTGGGCAATGCCTACTACAATCGCATTCAGGGAAGTAAGGCAGAAAATTTGGAAGAAGCAATAAAATATTATCTAGAGGTATTGGAGGTATACAACCGCGAAGATTATCCAGAACAGTGGGCTATGCTACAAAACAATTTGGGCAATGCCTACTATGACCGTATTTCTGGAGATAAAGCCAAAAATATCGAGATAGCAATCCACTATTTTTTAGCAGCTTTAGAGGTATACACCCAAGAAGATTTTCCACAAGATTGGGCAGATAGTCAAAACAATTTGGGCAACGCATACAGTGAACGCATTTTTGGACAAAGGTCAGAGAATGTGGAAGCAGCAATCCGATGCTACTCAGAGGCATTGAAAATACGTAGCCCTCACAAGTTTCCACAAGATTGGGCAGACACTCAAACAAATATTGGCATTGCTTACTATTATCGTATTCAGGGAAGTAGGGCAGAAAATTTGGAAGCGGCAATCAAGTGTTACTCGGATGTATTGAAATTACGCACCCATCAAACTTACCCAGAAGAGTGGGCAAAAATTCAAAATAACCTAGGAAATGCCTACGGTGAAAGAATTAAAGGGGATAAAGCAGAGAATTTAGATATAGCAATCGGCTGTTTCTCAAAAGCTTTGAAGGTATATACTTATGAAACCTTCCCACAAGACTGGGCGATGACCCAAAATAATCTAGGTGAGGTATATCGTGTACACATTGAAGAAAACACTGAAAATATAGAATCTGCAATTAAGTGTTACTTAGCTGCATTAGAAGTCTACACTTCCGAAGCCTTTCCCCAAGACTGGGGAGATATTCAAAACAATCTGGGCATTGCTTACTATTATCGTATTCAGGGAAGTAGGTCAGAAAATTTTAAAGCAGCAATCGACTATTTCTTAGCTTCTTTAAAAATACGCATCCCTGAAGCTTTCCCTCAAAAAAATGCCGAAACTCAATTTAACCTTGGTTATACTTATCAAGAATATCAACAGTTTAACAATGCCTATACTACCTTAGCGGCTGCCATTAAGATGGTAGAATCTCTACGGAGTGAGAGCAACATAGTATCGGAATCTAATAAAGAAGAAGTCAAACAAAAACTGGCTGAAAAATATAACCAAATCTATCAATGTATGGTGGAAGTATGCTTAGAACTGAAGAACTGTACTCAAGCCATAAAATACGTCGAACGCAGCAAAACCCGCAACTTAGTAGAACTTATCCTAACCCGCGATCGCCACACGATTTTCCCCGCAGAAGTAGTTGTTCAACTAGATCGACTCCGAGATGAAATCGCTGGCGGTCAATACGAACTCCAAAATGCTACGGCGGAAGACCCTACAGCTTTAGCTCAACATCTCCAACAACTGCGACAGCAGCGCAACGAATTACAAGACCAATACCTGCCGATTGGTTCTGGTTTTCAGTTTGAGCCATTCCGGTCAAAAGTGGGCGATCACAGGGCAATTGTTGAGTTTTATGTTACGACCGATAAGCTACTGGTTTTCATTATTACCAAGCAATCCCCACAACCGATTGTTTTATCCCCCGATTTGGTAGACCTGAAAAAATTAGAGACTTGGGCTAGTAGCTATTTGAAAGCTTATAGTAATAAAAAAGACCACTGGCAGCGCCGCCTCACTACCCGTTTAAATCTGCTGGCCAAAATTCTGCACTTTGATGAAATTATTGAGCAAATTCCAACAGAGTGCGACCAGTTAACCTTAATTCCCCATCGCTTTCTCCATTTACTGCCACTTCATGCTTTACCCCTAGCAGGGAACTCCAGTCTGTTTGAGAGATTTCCCCAAGGAGTTAGCTATGCCCCTAGCTGTCAACTTCTCCAACTGGCCCAAACTAGAGAACGTCCCGAATTTACTCATCTATTTGCCGTTCAGAATCCAAGTAATTCAGGACAACCATTAAGCTATGCTGATGTAGAAGTTGAAGCGATTCAAAACTACTTTGACACAAGTAACGTTTTCAAACAGAAAATAGCAACTAAAGAAGCGATTGATGAGACTTCCCTCAATACCGTCCACTGTGCCCACTTTAGCTGTCACGGTTACTTTAACACCAGCCAACCTCGCCAATCTGCTCTCATCTTAGCTAATGCCGAGCTAAATGCTGCACCCACACAACCCGATACAGAAAATTATCTCAGTTTAGAAAATGGGGGCGTACTTGACCTCAATAAGTGCCTTACCTTAGATAAAATTTTCACTCTAAGTTTAGATAAATGTCGCCTCGTTACCTTATCTGCTTGTGAAACGGGATTGATTGATTTCCGGAATACCAGTGACGAATATATTGGTTTACCTAGTGGTTTCCTGTATGCAGGTGCTGCGATTGTGGTTAGTTCTCTGTGGACGGTGAATGACTTATCCACGGCATTTTTGATGATTCGGTTCTATCAAAATCTCAAAGATGGTTTAGCTGGGGCATTGGCGCTCAATCAAGCTCAACTGTGGTTAAGGGATTTAACTAAGGGGGACTTGGAAAGATGGATTGAGGAAAGTTCGTTACCATTGAAACCAGCAGTTAGGATAAGTCTGCGTCGTCGTCTTCATAAATTGGAGGATGGTGCTAAACCTTTTGCATCGCCTTTTTACTGGGCAGCGTTTTGTGGGATTGGTCAGTGATGGACGAAAAACAAAGACTTCAAGAATACGTCAAACTAATTGAGGAACTGCTAAACTGCCCAGACGGGGAGGAAGCCCAAATCCTTAACGCCAACCGCGAGTTGGTAGATGCGGGATTATTGCAGGTAATGGCACAAGTGGCAGAACAACTGGAAGCAGATGGTAATCAAAACGCTGCCGACTTTCTACGCGACCTCAATAGTCAGCTTGTAGAAGTCCTGGAAATATCAGAAACTACCTCAGCTAATCCCTCATCCCAAGACTATGAGAAATTCTTGATGGAGGTATTGCAGGCAACTGTCTACAGCATTGACAATCCTGAAGTCATTTACAACCTACTGCAAGCGAACCTAGACAAACTAGATGACACCTTTATCATTGTCTTGCAAAACTGGGCAGAAACGAAACTCTCAGAGGTGGAATCATCAAAAGTAGAATACATCGCCAGCGTGATTGTAGAATTCAGCAACCTCATCAGGAATTTTCCCCCAGACAATAAGGCAATTGGCATGGAAATCGCCATTGCTGGTTACAAAGTGGCACAAAACGCCTTTACCCGTGAGAGCAACCCAGAAACTTGGGTAAATACTCAGAATAACTTAGGGGTTGCCTACTGGAACAGGACATTAGGAAACAGAGCAGAGAATCTGGAAATGGCGTTCGATTACTTTCAACAGACATTATTTGTTTACACAAAAGAAGTATTTCCTACCGAGTGGGCAAGTACTCAGAATAACTTGGGTGTTGCCTACTGTAAAAGAATGCTAGGAGACAAGGCAGAAAATTTGGAATCAGCCATCACTTGCTTTCAACAGACATTATTTGTTTACACAAAAGAAGCATTTCCTACCAAATGGGCAAAGATTCAGAGTAACTTGGGCGTTGTCTACCACGAAAGAAGACTAGGAGACAAGGCAGAAAATTTGGAATCAGCCATCACTTGCTTTCAACAGGCGTTATCTGTTTACACAAAAGAAGCATTTCCTACCAAATGGGCAGATACTCAGAATAGCTTGGGTAATGTATACCTTGAGAGAATAATAAGAGATATGGCGGAAAACTTGGAATTGGCCATTGCAGCTTACCAACAGGCGTTATCTGTTTACACAAAAGAAGCATTTCCCATCGATTGGGCAGGAATCCGGAATAACTTAGGTATTGCCTACAGTGACAGAATACTAGGAGATAAGACAGAAAATTTAGAAATGGCGATCGCGGCTTATCAACAAGCATTGGAAGTTTACACAAAAGAAGCATTCCCCACCGAATGGGCGATGACTCAGAATAACTTGGGCAACGCCTACCGTGACAGAATACTAGGAGACATAGCAGAAAATCTCGAAATGGCGATGACTGCCTTACAACAGGCATTGTCCGTTCGTACAAAAGAAGCATTTCCTACCAAATGGGCAGATACTCAGAATAACTTGGGTATTGCCTACAGTGACAGAATACTAGGAGATAAGGCAGAAAACTTGGAAATGGCCATCGCGGCTTATCAACAGGCATTGTCCGTTCGTACAAAAGAAGCATTCCCCACCGACTGGGCAGATACTCAGAATAACTTGGGTCTTACCTATAATGACAGAATACTAGGAGATAAGGCGGAAAACCTGGAAATGGCCATCGCGGCTTATCAACAAGTATTGGAAGTTTACACAAAAGAAGCATTTCCTACCAAATGGGCAGGAACTCAAAATAACTTAGGCAATGCCTACCGTGACAGAATACGAGGAGACAGAGCAGAAAATCTGGAAATAGCCATCGCGGCTTATCAACAGGCATTGTCCGTTCGCACAAAAGAAGCATTCCCCATCGACTGGGCAACTACTCAGAATAACTTAGGTGCTGCTTACGCTGGCAGAATACGAGGAGATAAGGCAGAAAACTTGGAAATGGCCATCGCGGCTTATCAACAGGCATTGTCCGTTCGCACAAAAGAAGCATTCCCCATCAACTGGGCAACTACTCAGAATAACTTGGGCGCTGCCTACAGTGATAGAATACTAGGAGATATGGCAGAAAATCTGGAAATGGCCATCGCGGCTTACGAAAAAGCATTAGAAATTCGTACAAAAGAAGCATTCCCCACTGACTGGGCAGATATTCAAAATAATTTGAGTCTTGCCTACACTGACAGAATATTAGGAGATATAGCAGAAAATCCGGAAATGGCCATCGTTGCTTATCAACGAGTATTAGAAGTTCACACAAAAGAAACCTTTCCCACTCGGTGGGCAATGACTCAGAATAATTTAGGTATTGCTTACTGTGAAAGAATACTGGGAGACAGAGCAGAAAATTTGGAAACGGCCATCGCTGCCTACGAGCAGGCATTAGAAGTTTACACAAAAGAAGCATTTCCTAGCAAATGGGCAGGAACTCAGAATAACTTAGGCATGGCCTACAGTAAAAGAATACTAGGAGATAACACAGAAAATCTGGAAATGGCCATCGCGGCTTACGAAAAAGCATTAGAAGTCCGCACACTGACAGCAAATGTCATTGAGCATTTCATAACTACCCGCAACCTCGGCAACCTCTACTTTAACCAAGGCAACTGGCAACCTGCCATTGATGCTTATGAAAAAGCCATAACTGCAACGGAATTCATTCGCAATGAGGGAATCACAGATAAACATCGCAACGAGTTGTTGGCAGGAGGGATCAAAGTTTATCAAAAACAGGTGCAATCTTATATCAATACACAACAATGGGATAAAGCTATCGAAACAGTCGAACGCAGCAAAACCCGCAATCTCGTAGAACTCCTTGCTAACCGCGACCTCTATCCCAAAGGTGACGTTCCCCAAGAGATAATCTTCCAATTAGATCGACTGCGACGCAGCATCCCCTCACTGGAAAGGCAGTTACAAGTAGTCATAGAGCAACTATCTACAACTACAAGCGAACAAGAACAAGCACAGCGACACTCGCTAGAGGAGTCACAGAGGCGGCTACAGCAAGAATTACAATCCTCACGGCAGCAATTAGATGAGGTACTCAATCAGATCAAACCCATAGACTCCAGCTTCAGCCTAACTCAGAGGGTGGAACAGATTGCCTTTAGCGAGATCCAAAGTCTTCTTGACGAGCGCACTGCCGCGATTGAGTGGTATGTTACGGAAGATAAAATTCTCACCTTTATTCTGACTACCAAGAGCCTACATCCTCTAGTCGAACAAGCCTCTGTTCAAGAACTAGAGGCTTTAGAGAATTGGGGAAATGATTATTTAGCTGCATATCAAAAGGAAAATAAGCAATGGAAAACCAATATAGCTTCTAACCTTGAAAAGCTGGCTGAGATTTTAAATATCGATCGCCTCCTAACCCAGGTTGATGAGATTTTTGACCAGCAAGGAGGGAAATGCGATCGCCTCATCCTCATTCCCCATCGCTTCCTACACCTATTTCCCTTCCATGCTATGCCTTTAGCGAATGGAGATTTACTCATGGAGCGCTTTCCCAGAGGTCTCAGCTATGCTCCTAGTATCCAACTGCTACAACTGAGTCAAACCTGGAGCCGTCCCTCACTCAAACATTTTTTCAGCCTCAAGAACCCTACAGAAGACCTCAGTTTTGCTAACCTAGAGGTCGATACTATCCGTAGTTACTTTCATCCTAACGATGACGTATTAGAAAAACAAGCAGCTAGCAAAACAGCTCTAACCCAGGAACGTCTGGCTCAAACCAATGTGGCTCATTTCTCTTGTCACGGTTACTTCAACTTTGAAACCCCTAGCCAATCTGCCCTAGTATTAGCAGGAGGCAAAACCACAACTACAATAACACCTGCTGAGCAAACACGCTTTTGGGAGAGTCGGGATGGAGGGGCGATTAACCTAGAAAAATGCCTTACTCTGGGGGATATTTTTGCCTTAGACCTGCGCCAATGCCGTCTCACTACCCTCTCTGCCTGTGAAACGGGTCTCACCGATGTTAAATCCCTCGGTGATGAATATATCGGTCTGCCCAGTGGCTTTCTCTATGCAGGTAGCCCCAGCGTAGTCAGCAGTCTTTGGACAGTGGACGACCTATCCACAGCTTTTTTGACCATTCAGTTCTATCAGAATTTGCAGGATACCGAGCAGTATCCTAGCGTAGCGATCGCTCTCAATCAGGCTCAACTCTGGCTGAGAAATCTTACTAAGAAGAAATTGGAAATATGGATGGCTCAAAACCAGTTAAAGTTAGCTCCAGCGCCCAAGATGAGCTTAAGTCGTCGATTACATAAGATGTCTGATAATGCTCAACCCTTTAAATCGCCTTTCTACTGGGCAGCATTTTGCGCAATTGGACAATAACTATGAGCGAAGAACAGCATCAATATTATCTCAATTTAATTAATTTGCTGTTAACCTGCACTCAAGGCCAAGAAATAGAAATTTTACAGGCCAATCCAGACTTACATGATACTAACTTGGTAAGAACGATATTAACAGCTGCTTCCAATTTGATAAAGCAGAAGGATTTCAACAGTGCTAATCGGTTGATGAATATTGCAGGGGTGAGACTGGGAGTTTATTTGCACTCCTCAGGAATTTATAAAAGGGCAGAAAGTGACAAGCTATTTAACCAAGGGACGCAACAATTTCAGGGAAGTCAATTCGATTCTGCCCTCAAACTATGGAAACAAGCAATGGCTATTGATTGGGTAATAGGAGACCGTCAGAGAGAAGGTGGTTGTCTTAATAGTATAGGACAAGCTTACTATTCACAAGGGGAATACAAAAAAGCGATCTCTTGTCTTGAACAAGCTGTTAGCATTGCTAAGAATATTGGCTATCGTGAAGGAGAAGCACAATCTTCCAATTGGTTAGGAAGCGCTTATGGATCTCTAGGCTATTACCAAAAAGCAATACAATATCATCAAGCAGCATTAAAGTTTTATCAGGATATAGGTGACTGTAAACAACAAGGAGATGTTTGTAATAACTTGGGAAATGCTTACAGATATCTTGGAGAATATTCTTTAGCTAGGAGATATAACTTACAAGCTTTGATTATTGCCAAGAAAAGCAAAGATGATAAATTAAAGACAAGCTCTTTTGCAAATTTAGGATTAACATTAGGATCTATTGGCAAACGTAAAAAAAGTATTAAGTATCATGAACAATGTCTGAAAATTGCTAGAAAAATTAAAGACGAATATCTAGAAGCTACAGCTCTAGGTAATTTAGGAGGAGTTTACCAATCATTAGGCAAATATCAGACAGCAATAGAATATCAGCAGCAAGATTTAGCTATTGCGATAAAAATCAAAGATCGTAAATTAGAATCAAATGCCCTGGATAGTATAGGGACTATTTATTCTAAATGTGGAGAACACAAGAAGGCGATAGATTACATTCTCAGGTCTTTAAATATTTCTCGACAAATTGAAGACAGACAAGGGCAGTCTAGTTCTCTAGTAAACTTGGGAACAATTTATCAAGATTTAAGACAGCTTCAAGAAAGTTTTAAATGTTTTGAATCGTCATTAACAATAAAAAAAGAAATTGGAGATGTTCTAGGTGAAGCAATTTGCCTGGGAAACTTGGGAGACTTTTACTTTTTGAATCATCAATATCAAGAGGCAATTAAATATTATGAACAGGATTTAAAGATTGTAGAAGAAATTGGATCTCGTCAAGGAGAAGTTAATGCTTTTTGTTCACTAGGAGCTGCATATTATGCTTTGGGTGATATTCATTTGTCTCTAGATTATTCTCGAAAAGCTCTAGTAATTGCAGAAAAAGATGAATCTTTATTTGGACTTGGTACTTGTTTACACAACATCGGTTCTGCTCATTTTTTACAAGGAATGATAGAAGAAGCAAGAGATATACTTTACCGAGCTGTTTGTGCTTGGGAGTCTCTCAGAGCAGATTTAAGAGACGCAGAAAAAATTTCAATTTTTGAGGGTCATTCTATAAGCTATCTTCTCTTACAAGAAGTTTTAGTTGCCCTAAATAGACAAGAAGAAGCGCTAGAAGTTGCAGAAAGAGGTCGTACTAGAGCATTTGTTGAACTATTGATAAAGCGAAAAGTTCAACCAGGTATTAATCTGAATCAAATTCCTTGGCCATCCTCTCAAAAAATTAGAGAGATTGCCCATTGTCAAAATTACACGATAGTCGAATATTCAATAGTTGATTCTGGAAATAAGCTATTAATTTGGCTCATCCTCCCTAACGGAATTATTCAGTTATTTCAAAAAGACCTTAAATCACTTCAAAAACAAAATATATCTCTCTCCAGTTTGGTGACTCAAGCTCGTGATTTTCTCAATATTGCTGAAACCAAACAGAATGAATCAATTCTTACTAGTACACAGCCTTCGTTCGCTAACCGCGATAGATATCCCTACCTCCAGCAACTTTATCAACTTCTAATTGAGCCGATTAAACATCTCTTACCCACCAAGCCTGAGGTATCTATTGTTATTGTTCCCCAAAGCATCTTATTTCTGGTTCCTTTTTCAGCTTTACAGAACTCTGAAGGTGAGTTCCTTATTGAAAGATATACCACTCTGACCATTCCTTCAATTCAAGTACTGGAGTTAACCCACAAACGAAGTACGCAGGTATCAGAAACCTTCCGAGAAGCACTGGTTGTGGGAAATCCGAAAATGCCCACAATTCCCTTAACTGAGCCACCTGTCGAGTTGCGAGATTTACCCTGGGCAAAAACTGAAGCAAATGCGATCGCTCCCCTTCTCAATACACAAGCTATAACAGGTTCAGGTGCTACCAAAGCTTACATTACGCAGCAAATGTCCCAAGCGCGATTAATACACCTCGCGACCCACGGTTTATTAGATGATATCCGACAATTGGGTATACCAGGAGCAGTAGCTTTGGCTCCCAGTGATGAGGATAATGGCTTTCTCACCGCTGGCGAAATTTATGATCTGGAACTAAACGCTGAACTGGTTGTGCTGAGTGCCTGTAGTACCGGACAGGGTAAAATTACAGGAGATGGAGTTGTTGGATTATCCCGCTGTTTAATTGCCGCTGGGGTCAAAAGTGTAATTGTCTCTCTTTGGTCAGTAGGCGACTTATCTACCGCCTTAATGATGGTGAAGTTTTATCAAATCTTCCAACAGGGAGTAGCAGCAGCCATCGCTCTAAATGAAGCTCAACGCTGGTTACTGGGGATTAACAAGACAGAATTGGCAGTTTGGGTAAAAACAAACGAGCAATTTTTCGATGCTACTCTGAAAATGAGTTTAGGTCGGAGGTTAAATCAGTTAGATGATAGCGCCAAACCCTTTGAAAATCCTCGCCATTGGGCTGCGTTTTTTGCTATTGGTCAGTGATAGAGCAACTTTTTAACTCACCCTTTCACTGGGCACTGTTCTGTGTCATTGGTCAATGATGAACAAACAAATCCAAAACCCTAACTCTCAACTTGACTTCCTCTTGCAGGTATTGCGAACAACCCACTACAGCAACAACAACCCGAAAGTAGTGTACTCGCTGTTACAAGATAACTTAGACCTACTTAATGATAACTGTGCCAGTGTTTTGCACAATTGGGCAACTACTACCTTGCCAAGTATAGTACCAGAACAAGCCCAAAATTTGGCAGCAGATATAGTCAATTTCAGTATCCTTATTCGTAAGCTGCCTTTAGGGAATCAAGCCAGTAACATGGAAATTGCCATAGCAGGATATGAAGTTGCGGCTATGGTATTTACCAAGGAAGCTTTTCCTCAAGAATGGGCTTCAGTGCAAAACAATCTGGGGATTGCCTATCGTAACCGCATTAGAGGAGAAAAAGCAGAAAATTTAGAAAAGGCAATTGGCTATTATTTGGCTGCTTTGAGGGTATGTACTCGCGAACTCTATCCTGATGATTGGAGTATGACCCAACAAAATTTAGGTATCGTCTATCGAAATCGCATTCGGGGAGAACAAGCAGAGAACCTAGAAGCAGCGATTCACTGCTTTCAAGCTGCATTAGAAGTATGTACTCGCCAAGCCTTTCCCCAAGATTGGGCGATGACCCAACACAATCTTGGGATTGCCTACAGTAGTCGAATTCGGGGGAAGAAATCGGAAAATTTAGAAACAGCCATTCGTTGTTTTCAGACTGCTTTAGAAGTTCGTACCCGCGAAGTCAATTCCCAGGAGTGGGCAATGACTCAGAATAATTTGGGAATTGCTTACTATGAACGTACCGAGGAAGAAAAAGCAGAGAATTTGGAAGCAGCCATTCGCTGTTTTCATGCTGCTTTAGCAGTATACACTCGTGAAGCATCGCCTCACCAATGGGCTATGCTGCACAACAATTTGGGTAATGGCTATAGTAATCGTATTTGTGGGGAAAAAGCAGAAAACTTAGAAATAGCTATTCGCCATTTAAAAGCTGCCTTAGAAGTCCGTACCCGCGAAGTCAATTCCCAGGAATGGGCCACAACCCAGAACAATCTAGGTGATACTTACCGCCGACGTATCAAAGGGGAAAAGTTAGAGAACTTAGAGATAGCCATTCGCCATTTAAAAGCTGCCTTAGAGGTGCGTACTCGCGAAGCTTTTCCTATATTATATGTAGAAGCTCAATTCAATCTCGGTCTTGCCTACCAAGATGCTGGACAGTTTAGCGATGCCTACAATGTTTTTGCTGCTGCTATTGATACCTTGGAGTCTTTGCGAGGGGAGATAGTCTTTGGTTCGGCCAGAGAAGAAGACAAACAAAAACTTGCTGAAAAATGGAACAAGGTCTATGAATTGGCAGTAGAAGTTTGTCTAGAGTTAGAGAAACCTACTAAAGCCATAGAATACGTCGAGCGCAGCAAAACTCGGAACTTGGTAGAACTCATCCTCAACCGAGACCTCCAGGCTATTTTTCCTAGAGAAATCGTTAGACAATTGGAACAACTCCAAGAGGAAATTTCTACCAGTCAGCGCCAACTGCAAGCTGCTACAGCGAAAGCAAGCACCGCTCTGACACAACATCTTTCACAGCTCAGGCAGCAGCGCAATGAATTGCAAAACAAATACCTGCCCCTTGGTTCGGGGTTTCAGTTTGACCAATTAAGAGTAACTTTGGATCAGCGCACTGCTATTGTCGAGTTATATGTTGCTATAAACAAGTTTCTTGTTTTTATTTTCACCGGTCAAACTCAGCAGCCTATCGTTTGGCAATCTGAGCCAAAAGACCTAAAGCAATTGATGTATTGGGTAGCTGGATACATGGGAGTTTACTACGAGAAAAAAGCCCATTGGCAACGCCGCCTAAGTACTCGCCTCCATTTACTCGCTAAGATTCTGCACCTTGAGGAAATTATTCAACTGATTCCCGATAGATGTGAGAGACTAATTTTAATTCCCCATCAGTATTTGCATTTATTTCCCCTTCATGCGTTGCCAGTTACAGAGAAATCCCGCCTCCTTGACTTATTTCCCCAAGGCGTGAGTTACGTCCCTAGTTGTCAACTGCTCCAGCTTGCTCAGAGGAAAAAACTTCCTCACTTCACAAGCTTCTTTGCGGTTCAAAACCCTACAAAAGACCTCGACTATACCAATATCGAAGTGGAAATCATTCAACGTTATTTTGATACAACTAATGTCCTCAAAGAAGAGATGGCAACCAGAGAAACCGTTGATGATATTTCTTTTACCGCTGCCCACTGCACCCACTTTAGCTGTCATGGTTATTTTCACCCAAACCAGCCTCGCCAATCTAGTCTTATCCTCGCAGATGCATATCTTGACACTGCACCCACCGAAACTAACCCAGAACAGTACCTCACTTTACCAGATGGAAAAGTGCTAGATTTGGATAAATGCCTTACTTTGGAGAAAATATTCACCCTTAGCTTAGATCAATGTCGCCTCGTTACTCTATCTGCTTGCGAAACCGGATTGATTGATTTCCGCAATACGAGCGACGAATATATTGGTTTGCCCAGTGGCTTTGTTTATGCAGGTGCTGCCAGTGTCGTTAGCTCTCTGTGGACGGTAAACGACTTATCTACAGCTTTTTTGATGATTCAGTTTTATCAGAACCTACAAAAGGGTTTGGTTGTGGGTTTGGCGCTCAATCAAGCTCAACTGTGGTTAAGGGATTTGACTAAGGGGGACTTGGAAACATGGATTGAGGAAAATCAGTTACCATTGAAGCCAGCTATTAGGATGAATCTGCGTCGTCGTCTTTATAAGTTGGAGGATGATGCTAAACCCTTTCAATCGCCTTTTTACTGGGCAGGATTTTGTGCCATTGGTCAGTGATTAACTAAAGTAACTTATGTCATCAAAAATCTCTCCTTCATTTGTTAATTTTTTGCAATTGATCTTGCAGACAGTCCGTGAAAGTGATGCAGAGCCAGAGGCTTTATACTCAATACTAGAGAAACACTTGGAGCAACTAGAGAATAACTTTCCTCAGAAATTTAAAAATTGGGCAAAGGAGAGGTTAGCAGAGTTAGAACCAGAAGAACGCCGTAACATAGCCAAAGATATTGGCAATTTATGTATTTTAATACGCAGTTACCCTTTTCCTTCTCAAGCCAATAATATAGAAATAGCTATTGCTGGTTATGAAGTGATCAGTACTGTTTTGGATCGTGAATGTTCTCCAGAAAATTGGGCAACAAATCAAAACAATCTAGGGGTTGCCTATTGTGCTCGTATTCTGGGAGATAAGGCCCATAATTTAGAACAGGCAATAGCCTATTTCAAGAAAGCTTTACAAGTTCGCACTCGCAAGGATTTACCTTCGGATTGGGCGGCAACTCAAAGCAACCTGGGCAATGCTTACTACAGCCGCATTGTAGGCAAAAAGGAAGAAAACTTAGAACAGGCAATTAGATGTCACAAACGAGCATTAGGTATTCATACTTACGACGCTTTTCCAGAAAACTGGGCAAGTGTTCAGTACAGTTTGGGAAATGCCTACAGCGATCGCCTTTCAGGAGCAAGAGACAAGAATCTGGAGAGGGCAATTCAGCATTATGAAAATGCTTTACAGGTATACACCCGTACTGCTTACCCAGAACAGTGGGCTGGAATTCAAGATAATTTGGGTGGTGTCTATCACAAACGCCTGCTAGGAGAAAAAGCAGAAAATCTGGAGAAAGCGATCGCCCATCACAAAAATGCTTTATTGGTTTACACTTATGAATCAGATCCAGAGCAATGGGCTAAGACTCAAAGTAATCTAGGAGTTGCTTATGGTAAGCGCATTTTGGGTAAAAAAGTAGAAAATCTGAGGAAAGAGAGTAAATGCTATAAAAAAGCTTTACTAGTGTACACCAGAGAGTCATTTCCCTTAGATCATGCTATAACCCTATACAATCTCGGTCTTACTTACAAAAGTTCTCAAAAATTTGATTCTGCTTACAATACCTTTGCTGCTGCCATTGAAACAGTTGAATCTCTGCGCAGTTTGATTGCCTTTGAAGATGACACGGCTTTAACAACTGCTATTAACACTTTAGAGTCAGACCCAGTTAAGATTCTCTCGGAAGAAGAAGCTGGGCAAGAAGTCAAACGCAAACTTGCTGAAGAATGGAACTTACTTTACCAAGCTATGGTGGAAGTATGTTTAGAATTAGGCTACCCTGATCGAGCTATTGAATATGTAGAGCGCAGCAAAACTCGTAATTTAATTGAGTTCCTTGCTCAGAAAGACAGCTATTCAGATTTTGAGTTTATTTGCTTTCCCCAAATCTTAGATATCCTACCTGATGGCTACAGTAGCATCATTGAGTGGTACATTACTCCTGAGACCTTTGTTGTCTTTATTATCAGCAGCCAAACACGGAATCCTATTGTTTGGCAACCTCCTTCAGAGGAAAGGGAAGGGACTTTACGAGCTTTAATTGATTGGGGTAATAGATACCTTGACGACTACGAAGATGATGGAGAAGGCGGAGAACGGTGGGAAAAACAGTTAGATGACTCCCTCCACCACCTTGCTCTAATTCTCCATTTTGATGAAATACTCTCCCTCCTTCCCAAAAGCTGTAATCAACTTATTCTGATTCCTCATTGGTTCTTACATCTGTTACCCCTCCACGCTTTACCTCTAGCCACTCGGAAAAACCAATGTCTTTTAGATCGATTCAGTCGAGGTGTGCGCTATGCTCCTAGCTGTCAGCTATTGCATATGACCAAAAATCAGCCACGCCACAGACCAACATCAGATATGTTCCTTCCTCACCTTTTTGCTATGCAAAATCCCACGGAAGATTTGTCCTATGCTGATTTGGAAGTCCAAGCTATCTGCCGCTATTTTCAGAAAACTAAAGTTCTCGCTAAGTCAGAAGGGACAAAAGCAGCCCTTTATCAGGAGTTATCTAACTATAACTTAGCTTCCGGCAACTACCTTCATTTTTCCTGCCACGCATTCTTTAGCCCTCATTTTCCCCTCAAGAGTTCTGCTTTGTTTTTGGCAGGTTGTTACGTTCCTACCGCAGAAGAGTTAGCTTCTCAATTGTATCTAATATTCGACGAAGATAGTAAGACAAAAATTGCTCTTAATCAATGTCTAACTCTCAGAGAAATCTATACTCTCAAACTGCCTAAATGTTATTTAATTACTCTCTCTGCTTGTGAAACAGGTATAACAGACTTCTACAACACAAGTGATGAATACGTCGGCATTGGTGGCGGTTTTCTCTATGCAGGTACTCCCAATGTAGTAAATAGTCTTTGGGTAGTGAACGACTTATCCACGGCCTTTTTGATGATTCGGTTTTATCAGAATCTGCAAAACTTCCAGTCAGTCGCAGTTGCTCTCAATCAAGCTCAACTCTGGCTCCGAGATATCACTAAAAAAGAACTGGAAACATGGATTGAGGAAAATCAGTTACCATTGAAACCAGCAGTTAGGATGGGTCTGCGTCGTCGTCTTTATCAGTTAGAGGATGATGCTAAACCCTTTAAAGACCCGTTTCACTGGGCAGCTTTTTGTGCTATTGGTCAGTAATGAAAGAAAAACGCCAAGCCTATCTGGAGCTAATTGAAGCCCTCATCAACTGTTCTAGCGGTGAGGAAGAGTCGATTTTGCAAGCCAACTCAAGCCTAATAGATTCTGGTTTGGTGCAGGTAATACTCCAATTGAGCACAAAGCTAGCAGAGCAGGGAGATCAACAGGTAGCGGACTGGTTGGAAAATATTGCTTCCTACCTTGCTAGTACCATAGGCGAATCCTCAGCTCAAAACCCCCCTGAGGCAGAAGCAGAAAAACTCTTCCAACAAGGGATTCAGGACTTTCAGGCAGGTCAATTTCAAGATGCCTCACACTGCTGGCAACAAGCTTTAACACTTTATCGCCAGCTGGGAAATCGCCAGGGAGAAGCTCAATGTCTGGGCAATCTGGGTAATATTTTTTACCAACTTCAGGATTACGAGCAAGCCATTAAATACCACAAACAAGACCTGAGTGTCGCACGGGAGATAGGAGATGGGGAGGGAGAAGCCTATTCTCTAAACAACTTGGGTAGAACCTGCGAATCCCAATGGAAATACCAACAGGCTATTGAATATTACGAGCAATCCCTACTGACTGCACAAAAAATAGGCGATCGCCAAGTAGAAGCGACTGCTCTGAATAATTTAGGTAACACTTACAACTTCCAGGGAAAATACCAGGAAGCTATTAAGAGTTATAAGCGGTTCTTAGTAATTGCACGAGAAATAGATAATCGTCGTTGGGAAACCATTGCCCTGAATAATTTAGGTAATGCTCATGATTCCCTAGGACATTACCAGCAAGCGATAAAAATGTATGAGGAATCCCTAGCTATTGCACGAAAAATAAGCGATCGCGAAGGAGAAGCCAATTCCCTAAACAATTTAGGCAGTGTTTACTTTTCTCAAGGGCAGTACCAACAGGCGATCAACAAGCATGAGGAGTCATTGGCGATCAAACGGGAGATAGGCGATAGCCGTGGTGAAACCAAATGCTTGGGAAATTTGGGTTTAACTTACCACTGTTTAGGACAATACCAACAGGCCATTGATTACCACGAGCAGAGTCTAACCACCGCACAAGAAATAGGCGATCGCCTTGGTGAAGCAACTGTTTTTGGAAATTTGGGCTTAACTTATCGTTCTTTGGGTCAATATCAGCAGTCGATTAAGAATTACAAACGGCAATTGCTGATCACACGAGAAATAGGTGATCGCCTTGGCGAGGCAACTGTTTTAGGAAATCTAGGCTTGACTCACTACTTTCGAGAAAAATATCAGGAGGCAATTAACAAGTATCAAGAATCCTTAGCTATTGCGCAGAAAATAGGTTATCGTGCGGGAGAAGCTGCTTGCTTAGGAAATTTGGGCAATGCCTACTATTCAAGAGGTCAATGTCAGCAAGCGATTGAGTATCACCAACAATCCTTAATGATTTCTCAGGAAATAGGTGATCGTCGAGGAGAAGCTAGTACTCTAGGTCATCTGGGCATGGTTTACTATGCCCAAAAACAATATCAGCAAGCCATCGATTATCATAAGCAGCAGTTAAATATTGCCAGGGATATAGGTTATCAATTGGGAGAGGGGGCTTCTCTAAACAATTTAGGACTGGCTTTTCTGGAATCTGGTCGGTTAGCAGAAGCCGAGGAAAACCTACGCCAGGGAATTAAAGTTTGGGAATCGATCCGAACCTCTCTAGGAAGTAATGACACCAATAAGGTGTCAATTTTTGATACACAAACCGCTGCTTATCAACTGTTGCAAAAAGTCCTAGTTACCCAAAATAAACCTCTAGCTGCTCTAGAAATTGCCGAACGAGGAAGGGCAAGAGCTTTTGTGGAGTTATTAGAGGAGCAATTAGCTAAAAAAAAGCTGCCAAATCCTGAGCAATTAACTGTTTTGTCTATTAGCAAGATTCGAGAAATAGCCCAAGCACAAAAAACTACTTTGGTGGAATATTCGGTAATTTTTGCTGAAGAACTGTACATTTGGGTTATTTGCCCTGATGGTGAAATTTACTTTCGCTCAGTTGAACTCGAATCTTTGGAGAAGCAGCCAAGCTCATCTTCATTACTATCTGAGCTAGTTCTCCAAGCCCGTAAATCTCTTGGTATCGCGGAAAAACTGCAAGATATTGTAACTGGTAGTAGCATTGAGGCTAGACCAAATTTCAACAGCATCTCTTCACCGTTGAAGCAACTATATCAATACCTAATTGCCCCAATTAGTGACCTCCTGCCCAGTAACTCTACAGCCACCGTAGTTTTTATTCCCCAAAAGGTTTTATTCCTGCTTCCTTTCTCAGCGCTTCAAGATAGCAAGGGCAAATTCTTAATAGAGCAACATACTATCATAACCGTTCCCTCCATACAGGTTTTGGCATTAACCAGTAAGCCAAGAAGCAAAGTAGTAAAAGAAAAATTCCTTGCTACATTGATCGTTGGCAATCCCAAAATGCCAACTATACCTCTCTCCCAACCTCCTCAAACCTTAGCCAGTCTACCAGGGGCAGAAGTAGAAGCAAAAGCGATCGCTTCCTTACTACAAACTAAAGCTTTATTAGGTGAGAGAGCTACCAAGTCAAAGGTTGTCGAACAACTGCCCAAGGCTAAGTTGATTCATCTGGCTACTCATGGGTTATTAGGAGATATCAAGCAACTCGGTGTGCCGGGAGCCATCGCTTTAGCTCCCAGTGAGAATGATGGGTTTCTGACCTCTGGTGAAATTTTAGAACTGGAACTATGTGCCGAGCTAGTTGTACTGAGTGCCTGTAGTACAGGACAGGGAAGAATTACCGGAGATGGTATAATTGGCTTATCTCGATCTTTTATTGCGGCTGGAGTAGATAGTTTAATAGTTTCCCTTTGGTCAGTAAATGACCAATCTACTGCTTTCTTGATGGTTAAGTTTTACCAGATTCTTCAGCAGGGAATAACTGCTACCATTGCTCTTAACCAAGCTCAGCGCTGGTTACTGGGGGTAACCAAAAAAGAACTTTTAGTCTGGGTTGAAGCCAATCAACAATTTTTAGCTCCCGCTTTGAGAATGAATTTGCGTCATCGATTGCATAAACTGGAAGATAGTGTCAAGCCGTTTCAAAGTCCTCGGCACTGGGCAGCTTTTTGTGGGATCGGGCAATGACTAGTTCAGTATATCCCGAACCATAACAAAGAGATAGTGGTAAGGAATTATCAGCATCTATTCCAGAGGATTGACACATTGATTAGTTGTCCCAATGGAGAGTAATGAAAGAACAAATAAATTAACAATATTTTAATCTTATCCAAGCAATGTATCTCAATTTTTTACTTGAAATCTTGCAAGCAACCAATGATAGTAATGGAGAGCCAACGGTAATTTATTCAATATTACAAGCAAACTTAAACAAGCTGGATGATAACTTTGCTGCTGTATTGCGCTCTTGGGCTACTACTAACTTACCTCCTCGGTCTGGTTTACCGAGATGCTCAACAGTTTGAAAATGCCTACACTACCTTTACTAATACAATAAATATTGTAGACTCACTGCGTAGCAAAATTGTCTCTGGTGATGCAGCGAGGCAGAAGCTCGCAGATGAATACAATAGAGTCTATCAAAACCTAATCGAAATATGTCTGGAACTCAATCAATACACTGAAGCCATTGAATATATCGAACGCAGTAAAGCACGGAGTCTTGTCGAACTTTTAGCCACAAAAAAAAATTACCCAAAACGCGATTACTACTCTACTCAAAATGATTATCAAAAGGCTTGCACCCAACTCGATCAACTGCGAACAAAAATTACTACTAAAGAGCGGGAATTAGAAATTTTAACTAGAAATAAAGAATCAGAAGAGAGAAATTATGACTATGTGGTACAACTCCAGCAAGGATTATCTGAGCTCCAACAGCAATTGAATCAGATATTTGGGGAAATTCATAAAATAGACCCTAGCTTTAAATTAAACCAACAAATTGACCCTATTTCCTTCAGCCAGATTCAAACTCTTATAGATTCGCGTACTTGTCTTGTGATCTTGCATATTACCGATCAGCAAATTATAGCCTTTATCATTACCCGCAATAATCGAGCTCCCATTGTCCGGAAATATTCTGGTAAAGACCGAGATAGAACTATGAATCGGGCATTCGCATATTTGCGACTTTACTACCGAAAACGCAGTAATTGGTGGAGAAATCAGCTAGTATCTCGCTTAAAAGACCTAGCAAAAATTCTCCATATTGAAGAAATTTTATCCCACCTCCCGACAGATTGCGATCGTTTGATTCTTATCCCTCACAGGGTATTACATTTACTGCCGCTTCACGCCCTCCCTATTTACTCTGATGAAACTGGCAGTTTTTGCTTGTTAGATAAATTTCCCAGAGGGGTGCAATATGTCCCTAGCTGTCAGATCTTGCAACTTACTCAAAACCAACAACGTCCTGACCTTCACAAACTATTCGCCATCCAAAATCCTACCAAGGATCTAAGTTATGCCAACCTAGAAGTTGAAAAGATCTGCTCATCTTTTTCCTCCACTCAAGTGTTAGTCCAAGAAGCGGCAACTAAAGCTGCCCTCAATACAGCTCGAAACTTGAAGGAGGCTCACTGTATTCATTTTTCCTGTCATGGCTTATTTAACTTAGCCTCTCCCTTAGAATCATCCTTATTCTTGACAAACGAAGAACGTCTCACCTTGGGGGAAATTTTTGGGCTAGATTTGAGAAAGTGTTACTTAGTTACTCTTTCCGCTTGCGAAACTGGCTTGACAAACTTTGCTAGTTTTAGCGATGAATACATTGGTCTACCTAGCGGCTTTATTTATGCTGGTAGCACCAACGTAGTCAGTAGCCTTTGGACAGTAAATGACTTATCCACGGCCTTTTTGATGATTCGGTTTTATCATAATCTGCAAGCCGTTCAGTCAGTCGCAGTTGCTCTCAATCAAGCTCAACTCTGGCTCCGAGATATCACCAAAAAGGAACTGGAAACATGGATTGAGGAAAATCAGTTACCATTGAAACCAGCAGTTAAGATGGGTCTGCGTCGTCGTCTTTATCAGTTAGAGGATGATGCAAAACCCTTTCAAGACCCATTTCACTGGGCAGCATTCTGTGCTATTGGTCAATGATAGACAAATGTAAGCTGTCATCACACACAAATAGAGATTAATCAAAAAATGCTCCGATTCAATTGAAAAAATAATCAACTGATATGGATAGCAAGAGAGAGGCAGATAAATTTTTAAAACAAGGTATTAATCAGTATGAGCAGAATAATCTTAAAGCTGCCATAGAAAACTATCAGAAAGCACTAGAAATATATCAAACGCTCAAAAATTTTCAAGGAGAGGCAAATGTACTTGGAGTTTTAGGACATGCTTACCAGGAACTGAAAGACTACGATAAAGCTATTAAATGTTATCAGCAAAGTTTGACAATCAATCAAAATATTCAAGATAAGTCGGGACAGGTGACTATTCTTGGACAATTAGCTATTGCTTGTGAAGACTTAGGGGACTATTCTCAAGCTATTGATTTTTACCAGGAAAGGTTAGCGTTATCCCAGGAGATTAAAGATCGTCTTAATGAAATGTACACTTTAGGAGCTCTAGGAGAAGCTTATGAGGTATCCCGTAGCTTTGATTTAGCAGTTAAACATTACAAAGAATATTTAGCTATTGCGCAAGAAATCCAAGATGATTCACACTATGGTTTTGCTCTAGAAAGCCTAGGAAATGCTTATTATTTGTTAGAACAAAGCGTCAAAGCTATAGAGTATTATAGGCAAGCTTTAGTAGTTGTAGAAAAACTTGGATATATTGAATGGGCTGGAGAAATTTTAACGCGATTGGGTGCTGCCTATTATGATCATGGTGATTATAGGGAAGCTATTGTTTACCAACAACGCAGTTTAGAAATAAGCCAAAATTATCAAGACTATGCAAAAATAATACTTTCTCTGAGATACTTGGGCAATTGTCATGAGGCATTGGGCGATTATGTCAAAGCAATTGACTACCATGAGCAGTGTTTGGCAATTTCCCGGAAAATTAAGATACAGAAAGAAGAAGCAAGTGCTTTAGGTAATTTAGGTAATGCGTACAGAGTCCTAGCTAATTACGAGCGCTCTCTTGATTATCATCAGTCAGCTTTGTCAATAGCACAAAAAATAAATAATCGCTCAGATGAAGCAAAAGCTTTTGGTAACTTGGGAAATACCTATGTAATGTTGGGTGATTATGCTAAAGCTGTTGAATATCATCAGAAAAATCTAGTTATCGCCAGGGAAATAGAAGATCGCCGAGGACAAGGAGCTGCTTTGGGAAATCTCGCGGTAGCATATCAACAACTTGGAGATGACAATAAAGCAATTGAATGCAGCGAAGAGAATTTGATTATTGCGAGAGAAATAGAAGATATTAAAAGAGAAGCAACAGCGCTTGCTAATCTCGGTTCAGCTTACAATCATCTAGGAAACTACGATAGAGCTATCATTTACTATAACCAGAGCCTAAGCATTAGAAATGAAATTGAAGATATTCAAGGACAGGGATTAGCTCTTAATAATCTGGGGTTGACATTATGGCAAGCAGGTAGACTGTTAGAAGCAGAAGAAACTTTTAGATCTGCAATTTTAGTCTGGGAAAAATTAAGAGCCAAGCTAGATGATAATGACAGCCATAAAATATCGATTTTTGAGGAGCAATCCCGAACCTACTTTGGTTTACAAATAGTTTTAGTTAAACAGCAAAAAAACAATCTTGCACTGGAAATTGCTGAGCGCGGTCGTGCCCGTGCTTTTGTTGAATTACTAGCCACAAGGTTATTTTCTAAATCAGCCGCTAAGCTCGATATTGCTGCACCTTCGATTGCCAAAATCCAACAAATTGCTCAATCTCAAAAAATAACATTAGTTGAGTACTCCGTTGTTCATGATTCACTAATTTTCATTTGGGTAATCCAAGCATCTGGTGAAATTTTCTTTCATTCACGAAATATCGCAGGACTAAAACAGAAGTTAGATATTTCCTTATCCAATATTGTCACTCAATTTCATGAATCTTTATTCACGGGAGAAACGCAGGAGGAGGGAAGTCCTTCTTGGAAATGTTTTGAGTTACAAATACTATATCGAATACTAATTTATCCTATCCAAGAGCTGCTACCAACCAGTCCTGATACTCCAGTTGTCTTCATTCCCCAAGATACTCTTTTTCTAGTCCCCTTCCCAGCTTTGCAAGACGAAGAAGGCACATTCCTCATTGAAAAACACACTATCTTTACTGCACCTTCTATTCAGGTACTAGAGTTAATTCAAAATCAGAGCAAACAAGCGCGGGAAACTTCCCTTGAAGCCTTAGTGGTGGGAAATCCTCAAATGCCCACAATTCCTCTAACTCAAGAAACCTTAAACCCACTAGAATGGGCTGAAGCAGAAGCCAACGCGATCGCTCCTATTTTCCACACCCAACCCATCACGGGTCAAGCTGCTACCAAGGTCAATATTGTCGAGCAAATCTCCAAAGCACGAATTATTCACCTTGCCACTCATGGTCTATTGGATGATATTCAACAATTGGGTGTACCAGGAGCAATTGCACTAGCTCCCAGCAATGATGATAGCGGTTTCCTTACTGCCGGTGAAATTTACCACATGAAGCTAAATGCTCAGTTAGTAGTGCTCAGTGCTTGTAGTACGGGACGGGGTAGAATTACTGGAGATGGAGTAGTGGGGCTTTCCCGTTGTCTCATCGCGGCAGGAGTGCCCAGTATCATTGTTTCCCTTTGGTCAGTAAATGACCAGTCTACTGCCTTGTTGATGGTTAAGTTCTACCAAATTCTCCAGCAGGGAATAACTGCTACCGTTGCCCTTAACCAAGCTCAGCTCTGGTTACTGGGGGTAACCAAAAAAGAACTTTTAGTCTGGGTTGAAGCCAATCAACAATTTTTAGCTCCAGCTTTGAGAATGAATCTGCGTCATCGATTGCATAAACTGGAAGATAGTGTCAAGCCGTTTCAAAGTCCTCGGCACTGGGCAGCATTTTGTGGGATCGGACAATGACAAATTCAATTTACCCTGAACCCGAAGAAACAGATACCAGTTGGGAGATACTTCAGATAACCTGGAAGCCGCGACGCTCTACGGATTACTTTTTGCCCCTTGCCCGGAAATTCTTGATTAACCGACTGAGTATGGCATCAGCAGTTTTTTCCACAGCCCAAACTATCAAAGCACTGGTTACTAACATTAGAATCGTTTCCATAACAACCTCGTTTAACGACTCTTCTAGAATCTCTTAAATCCTGTATGAGTCAGGCTAATGTTGGGTATGACTTGCTGTATAATTTACCGAAACTTAGTTTGTATAACTTATGTCTGATTTAGGACTAAGTAGGGTTTGCTGAATAAAAGCAGGAACCTTGATAGATAAGGGTTTCAATCCTTACACAAATACTTTTTCAGCAAGCCCTAAGTATTTGCTGTTACAATTAGGAATATATTTCTATTTGAGGGATGATACCTAAATCGCTCAAAGCTTCCAAAACAGGTATCGAAAAAGCCAAACAAGTTCTATTCTCTAGACAATTGAGGCAAGAAGACTTAGTTGGTTACTGTTGCAACAGCCGTCAACCAATCTCTAAGTTTTTTAATGGTAAACCTGTTTCTCGCTTAATCTTTGTTGATATTTGCCAGTTTCTCAACCTGGATTGGCAGCATATTGCTGAAGAGCAACAGGTAAATAATGGTAAAGTCCCTTTCTGCGATCAAAATGGTGAAAAGCCTCCAAAGAATGAAGAGCAGATACTTTCCGAAGATAAATTGGTATTTGCGATCGCGGGCAGTATAGATAAGGCTGACGAGGCGAAGTTAAAGGCAATCGTTGGTCTGTTACAGCAAATTTCTGGAGACACTTCTATAGAAATTGTGAACAAAGAGAAAGGCAGCATTAGGCTGATTTTACAAGGTTCCGAAGCAGGTTTGTCACGGCTAAAGGAACTGTACGAGTCTGGGGAATTGACAGAGGTATTGGGTACTCCAGTTGAAGATGTACATTTTCTGTCTGAAGAAACTGAGGCTAAGTCCAGTTCAGCAGAATTACACAATAACCAAGAAAGATACGGTGAAGCAGCGGAGGAAAAATGTCAATCAGAGGTTGTGAAAAAAGGAATAGCAATGACGAAAGAACAACGCCAAGCATATCTAAATTTAATACATCAATTGCTGACATTTTCTAATGATAAAGAACCAAAAAAAATGAAAAATAATCAATATTTAATGGATAATATATTGCCTCAAAAAAAGAATTTTACTGTAGAAATTTTGAATCAAAAAGGCGAAAAAAAAACTGCCGATTTCCTGCTTTTTTATTAGAATTAGAAGTTGCGGCTGTAGTTTAGGCAAAAAATGGAAGTCATTTTAATTAGAAAAATCAATAAATTTTAAACAAAAAATAATTTCCTTAAATTATAATTTTATGAATGAAGAAGTTTTTCAAAATCAAATTCAATCCTTGATGGAATCACTAGGACAGGAACGCATTGAATCCTGTCTTAAATTTTGGCGTGAGGCATTTGATGCCACTGGCAACAGTCGAGGTGATGCACAAGTCGTCTATCCCTTATTAGAAGCTAATTTAGATAAATTAGATGATACCTTAATTAAAGTATTGAAAGTTTGGTTACCTTTTAGTTTTTCTTACTTTTCATCAGATGAGTATCCAGTCTATGCAGAAGTAGTCAATTCTCTGAGTAATCTTATTCGGCAATTTTCTTTAGGTAATCAAGCATTCAATTTGGAAATTGCGATTACTAGCCGTGAGATGATATTGACTGTTCTTGCCCATGATACTTTCCCAAAACCGTGGGCAGCTACCCACAGTTTTTTAGGTAATGATTACCAAGACCGCATCTTTGGTAATCCGGTAGAAAACATTACAAGTGCCATTAATCACTGTCAGAAAGCATTACAGGTATATACCCGTGATGCTTATCCAGAAGAGTGGGCAAGTACTCAGCTTTGTCTAGCGGATGCTTATGGCAAGCGTTTGAGTGATGATGTAGCTGATAACCTGAAACAAAAAATCACTTGTTTTCACAATGCTCTCCAGATTTACACTCGTGAAGGCTACCCGGAGTTATGGGCAGGAATTCAAAATAATTTAGGTACAGTTTACCGAACAGAAATGCTAGGAGACAAAGCAGAAAATCTGGTAAAAGCAATTTTTTACTATCAGGCTTCCTTGCAAATTTATACCCGCGATGCTTTTCCGGAAAATTATGCTTCTATCTATGGTCATTTAGGAATTGCTTACAAAGAGAATCAAGAATTTAAAAATGCCTATCATGCTTTAGCTACGGCTATTAGCACAGTGGAATCTTTACCCAGTAAACTCACTAACATTTCTGGCAATCAAGCCAAACAAGATTTTGCTGAGCCCTGGATTTTTCTATATTATCAAATAATTGCCGTTTGTCTAAATTTGGCGAATGATGAACCACATTACTATGCCCAAGCAATTGAATACATTGAACGCAATAAAGCACGTAATTTGGTGGAACTTTTGGCAACCCGTGACGAGGAACGTCACAAGGAAATTGAAGCCGAACAACGTCAATTAGATATAGCCAACCGAGAGCTATCATTAGGCAATTTACTGGCTAACTTAGCAGCGTATGTAGAAAAACTAGAAGCTACAGGAGCTCTGGACGAGAGTATTGTCAAAATAAGACGTGAAAACCCCGCTAGGCAGCAACGACAGCAAGAAGTAATCAAGGATCATTTATCAAAAGGTAGCGAGTTATTTACTCAAAGCAATCAACGTCTTAATCAGCTACAGCAAAAGCAAAGTAATAGTAAATTAAAACTGACACAAACAAATGACTATATTAGTTATTGCCAGATTAAAGATTTGTTAACAAATAATCGTACTATAATTATCGGTTGGCATCTTGATATGGTGGACAACTGTGTAGTAACCTTCATTATTACGAAAGAATCTGATTCTCCTATAATTTTCCAATCTTCCTCGGAAGATATGGATTCTCTAAATAAGTTTTACTCTGAGTATCTTACTGTTTATTCAGCCAACAAAAATCTGTATCAAAGTGATTTAAAGTTACGTCTAGAGCACCTTTCAAAGATTCTGCACTTAAATGAAATTATTGCTTTGCTACCTAAAGATTGTACTCAGGTAATTTTGATTCCTGACCGCTTCTTGCATTTATTCCCTATCCATGCACTACCAGTATCAAGTCCCAACAGACAAGGGGAAGTTGCTCAAGCAGAATCACCGCCTGAGTTTATAACCTTGTTAGACCTTTTTGCCGAAGGAGTTTGTTACTCACCCAGTTGTCATTTATTGCAACTAACCCAAGGTAAAAAAAATCTAGAATTCAATAACTGTTTAGCAATACAAAACCCTACTCAAGATTTAGCTTACGCCTTGGTTGAAGTTGAAGCTGTGTGCAATGGTGTTACTGCGGCAGAGGTTCTGGTTGCGGAAAAGGCAACAAAAGTTGCTTTAAATGAAGCATTAAATAACGAAAACACGAATCCACCTGCCTCTATTCATTTTGCGTGTCACGGCTATTTTAACTTGCGCTCTCCTTTGCAGTCTTATTTGAAAATGGCAGATGGAGAACTTACTCTAGCAGATATTTTTGATCTTGACCTCGACCAATGTCGTCTTGCTACTCTTTCCGCTTGTGAAACGGGACTATCAGATCACATCAGTATAAGTAATGACTATATTAGTCTGCCTAGTGGTTTCCTTTATGCAGGAGCTTCTAATGTTGTCAGTTCCCTCTGGACAGTAAATGACTTATCCACCGCCTTTTTGATGATTAAATTTTATCAGAATCTGCAAGTCGTTCAGTCAGTCGCCGTTGCTCTCAATCAGGCTCAACTCTGGCTCAGGGATATCACCAAAAAGGAACTGGAAACATGGATTGAGGAAAATCAGTTACCATTGAAACCAGCAGTTAAGATGGGTCTGCGTCGTCGTCTTTATCAGTTAGAGGATGATGCAAAACCCTTTCAAGACCCGTTTCACTGGGCAGCTTTTTGTGCGATGGGACAGTAATTATGAATGAACAACGCCGAGAAGATTATCTAAATTTAATTAATGAGTTGCTCCAAGCAACATCAGAGAGCAATGGTGCCGCACAAATAGTTTACCCGTTGCTGCAAGCAAATATAGACAAACTAGATGATAATTTTGCCCTAATATTGGGTGAGGGAACAAGGGCTAAACTCTGCGAAGTCGATCCAGAAGATGCAGAATATATGGCGGTAGTTATTGGGAATTTTAGTAACCGGATTCGGGATTTTCAACTAGGCAGTCGGGCTAGCAATTTGGAAATTGCCATTACAGGCTTTGAGGTTATTGCCACAGTTTTTACCCGCGAAGTTTTCCCTAAAGACTGGGCTACCACTCAATGTAATTTAGGTAATGCCTACTATCGCCGCATTCGAGGAGAGAGAGCAGATAATATAGAAGTGGCAATTTGCTATTACTTAGCTGGTTTAGAGATAAAAACCTATGAAGCTTCTCCTTCTGATTGGGCAAAAACCCATAATAATCTGGGCCTTGCCTACAGCGATCGCATCAAGGGAGAGAGAGCAGATAATCTGGAAACGGCTATTCATTATTTCTCACAGGCATTGGAGGTATATAATCGCCAATCTTTCCCATCTGACTGGGCAAGTACCCAAAATAATCTAGGGAGTTCTTACTGTATCCGTATTCGGGGAGATAAAGCAAATAATTTGGAAACGGCTATCCGTTGTTTCTTACAGGCATTAGAAGTACGTACTCGCAAGGCTTTTCCCTCTGACTGGGCAAGTACTCAAAATAATCTGGGCAGTGCCTACTGTATTCGTATCAGGGGCGAGAGGGCAGATAATTTGGAAACGGCTATCCATTATTTCTCACAGGCATTAGAGGTAAACACCCGCAAAGCTCTTCCTGAAAAATGGGCAGATACTCAAAATAATTTAGGTCTTGTATACCTTTACCGTATCAGGGAAGAGAGGGCAGATAATTTGGAAACGGCTATCCATTATTTCTCGCAGGCATTAGATGTATATAACCGCACAGCTTTTCCGGAAAAATGGGCTATGCTTCAACACAACCTGGGCACTGCTTATACTGATCGGATCGAAGGAGAACAAACGGAGAATTTAGAAGAAGCAATACGCTGTTTTTCAAATGCCCTAGAGATACGCACTCGTGCATCTGTCCCTTATGATCGGGCTATGACCCAAGATAATTTGGGCATTGCCTACCGCAACCGCATCAGAGGGGATAGGGAAGCAAATTTAGAAAAAGCAATCTGCTGTTTCTCAGATGCCCAAGAAGTATTCACCTGCGAGTCCTTCCCCGACAAATGGGCAGGAACCCAAAACAATTTAGGCAATGCTTACCTTGAGCGTGTCCAGGGGGATAAGGCAGAAAATTTAGAAGCAGCAATCTGTTGTTTTTCAAATGCGCTAAAAATATTTACGTGTGAAGCTTTCCCCCAAAACCATATAATTACTCAATTTAACCTTGGTCTGGCGTACCAAAATGCCAACCAGTTCCGCAACGCCAAAACTGCATTTGCCGCTGCCATTGATACAATGGAATCCCAGCGTGGAGAGATCGTTACTGGCTCTGGTAGAGAAGAAGACAAACAAAAACTAGCCGAACAATGGAATCAGCTTTATCAAGGTGTGGTGAAAGTTTGCGTGGATCTTCACGAAATCGCCCAAGCCGTTGAATACGTCGAGCGGAGTAAAGCCCGTAATCTAATCGAACTTATTATTAACCGAGATCGCCACACGATCTTTCCCACAGAAGTAGTCAGTCAACTAGATCGGCTTCGAGATGAAATCGCCAGCAGTCAATACCAACTCCAAACTACTACATTAGAAGATCCAACCTCACTAACCCAACATCTCCAACAGCTTCGACGGATGCGTCACGACCTGCAAGATCGCTATCTGTCAATTGGTTCTAGTTTCAAATTCGATCGGTTCCAGGCAAGTATGGATGATCGCACCGCCATCATCGAGTGGTACATTACCAGTGGAAGCTTCCAGATTTTTATCATTACTCGCCAATGTTCGGAACCGATCGTCTTATCCTACTCTGCATCCGACCAAAAAGCCTTGGAGAAGTGGACAAAGGCATATCTGCGTCTCTACTATAGAAAAAATAGCCAGTGGTGGCATCATCAGCTAACTTCCCGCCTTGGGAAACTGTCACAGCTTCTGCGTTTGGATAACATCCTTACCCATTTGCCAGAGGATTGTGATCGATTAATACTAATACCCAATCGATTTCTGCATCTTTTGCCGCTTCATGCTTTACCAATTACAGGAAAATCGTGCCTTCTAGATCGCTTCCCTCAAGGTGTGGGGTATGCACCTAGTTGTCAGTTACTTCAACTTGTCCAGACTAGACAACGCCCTGACTTTACCAAGCTTTTCGCCGTCCAAAATCCTACAGAAGATCTCCTTTACACCGATATCGAAGTTGAAATTATTCAAGGCTACTTTGAGCAAACTGATATCCTCATAAAATCAGCAGCTACCAAACCAGCTATCCATAGCTCTTCTCTCAACTCTATTCACTGTGCTCATTTTGGCTGTCATGGATACTTTAATTTTACTAATCCCCGAAAATCTGCCCTGATTTTGGCAGGTGCCGACTTTAAAGCCGTAACAACAGAACTCGATTCAGAAAAATTTTTAAGTTTGGAAGACGGTGGATTGCTTGATTTAGAAAAGTGTCTAACATTAGACACTATCTTTAGCCTAAATTTAGAACAATGTCGTCTCGTGACTCTATCTGCTTGTGAAACCGGATTAATTGATTTCCGCAATACTAGCGACGAATATATTGGCTTGCCCAGTGGTTTCCTTTATGTAGGTGCTTCCAGTGTTGTTAGTTCCCTGTGGACGGTTAACGACTTATCCACAGCATTTTTGATGATTCGGTTTTATCAA
This sequence comes from Caldora sp. SIO3E6, assembly GCA_010672185.1. Lineage (GTDB taxonomy): Bacteria > Cyanobacteriota > Cyanobacteriia > Cyanobacteriales > Coleofasciculaceae > Caldora. Next base: position 80,292 of record JAAHHL010000032.1, read on the forward strand.
AACTTGCAAAAGGGTTTGGCTGTAGGTTTTGCGCTCAATCAAGCTCAACTCTGGTTAAAGGATTTGACCAAGGGGGACTTAGAAACATGGATTGAAGAAAACCAGTTACCTTTGAAACCAGCGATTAGGATGAATTTGCGTCGTCGCCTTTATAAGTTGGAGGATGATACTCAACCTTTTAAGTCGCCTTTTTACTGGGCAGCATTTTGTGCGATCGGTCAATAATTATGAATGAACAACGTCAAGAAGCCTATCTTGAGATAATAAGTGCCCTACTTGGCTGTCCTAGTGGAGAAGAACCGCAAGTCATAATGGCTGCCAATCCAGATTTCATTGACATTGGATTGGTGGAGGTTATGAAACAAGTAGCAGCGGTTTACGTACAGCGAGGAGAGCAAAACACTGCTGATTTTTTAACTAATATCGCTAGTCAGATTGCTGAGGCATTGGAATCGTTGGGAGCAGAATCTACAGATGAGGGTGGCGAGACATCGCCTACAATACACTCCGCAAAATACAATGATTTTTTAACTCAAATATTACATTTAGTTATTGAAAGCGACAGCGATCCACAAACTGTCTACCCTTTCCTTAATAACAATTTAGACAAACTTGATCGGAGGTGTGTCAGAGAGTTACAAGAATGGTCCAAAGAAAATTTATCTAAATATGAGTCAGAAGAAGCTAGGAAAATTGCCGTAGGAATTGCTAACTTAAGTAACATACTACAAGATTTTCCTGTGGGGAACAGAGCTAGTAATTTGGAAATTGCCCTTACTGGCTGTGAAATTGTAGCAACCTTTTTCGATAGCCAAGTTTTCCCTATACAATGGGCTGGAATTCAAATCAATTTAGGCAATATCTACCATCGCCGAATTCAGGAGAATCGCCGAGATAATTTAGAGCAAGCGATAACTTATTATCAAGCTGCTCTACAAGTTTTTACTCTTGAAGCTTTCCCCCAACAATGGGCACTAGCGCAAAATAACTTAGGTAACGTTTACCTGGAGCGAATTCAGGGAGAACACGCTCAGAACTTGGAAGAAGCGATTCACTGCTACAATTTGGCATTACAAGTTCGTACTCGCCAGACAGTACCCCCAGACTGGGCACAAACTAAGGCTAATCTGAGCAACGCCTACCGTGACAGAATTTACGGAAACCGAAGTGATAACCTAGAGCAGGCTATCGCTGTTTGTCAAGAGGCTTTACAAATTTTGACTCAGCGTGATTTCCCTCATGAATGGGCTATTACCAAAACCAATTTGGGAACTGCCTACCAAGAGCGAATTAGGGGAAACCCAGCCGAAAATTTAGAGGTGGCGATTACTGTTTACCGAGAAGCCTTGCAAATTCGTACTCGCGAAACCATTCCTCAAGGTTGGGCTGAAGTACAAATGAATTTAGGGAATGTCTATCGTACTAGGATTTTTGGCAACAGAGGTGAAAACTTGGAAAAAGCAATTGCTGCTTTTCAAGAAGCTCTAAAAGTTTTTACCCGCGAGATATATCCGCAACAATGGGCAATTACCCAAACAAATTTTGGTAGTGCTTATCAGGAAAGAGTTAAAGGGGACAGAGCTGAAAATTTGGAGAAGTCCGTCGCTGCTTATGAGTCTGCTTTATTAGTTCTTACTCGCGAAGATTTTCCTCAAGATTGGGCAAGAATCCAAATTAATCTTGGTTCTGCTCATTACAGTCGCATTCTAGGAGACCGTAGTCAAAACCTAGAACTGGCTATCTCTTTCTACCAAAAAGCACTTCAAGTCTATACTAAGGAGACTTTTCCTGAAATTTGGGGACAAACTCAATGTAATCTAGGTAATGCCTATGGGGATAGAATTAAAGGAGACCGAGAAGATAATTTAGAGATAGCAATAGTTGCTTACGAGTCTGCCTTGCAAGTTTTTACTAACACAGAATATCCTCTAGATTGGGCGTTAATTCAAACTAATTTAGGAGGGACATACTACCAAAAAAATCGTGGTGATAGCGAAGAAAATATAGAGGCGGCAATTGTTGCTTGTAAATTGGCTTTGCAAGTTTTTATCTACGAAACATCTCCTGAAGATTGGGCTAGAGCTCAATCCAATCTAGCTGCTGCATACTATGACAGAATTCGCGGTAGTCGCGAGGAAAATTTGGAGGCAGCAATTGCTGCTTGTAAGTCAGCTCTAAGGTTTTATACCCTTGATGTTTCTCCTCAAGATTACACCAGAATTTTATTTACCCTGGGTTTGATATACCAACAATTCGGGCAACTTCACGATGCCTACAGCACTTTTAATTCTGCCATTGAATGTGTAGAATACCAAAGTGGAAAAATCACCTCTGGGGAGCCAGTTAAGCAAAAATTAGCCTCGCAGTGGGCTAGGTATTACTGGAGTATGGTGGAAGTTTGCCTGGAATTGGCGATCGCAGACCCACAATACTACGCCAGGGCTATCGAGTATGTAGAGCGTAGCAAAGCGCGGAGTTTAGTGGAACTTCTCGCCAGCCTTGACCTCTATACTAAAGGTGATATTCCCGAAAACATTATCAACGAACTGAAACGATTGCGCCGAGGAATTTCAGCAAAACAGCGCCAACTGGATCTAGTAGTAGAACTTGAACGGTTAGACGAAACTAATCGCATCTATCGGCAGCAGTTACACCAAGAATTGCATTCATTGCAGCAAGAATTTAATCAATTGCTAAATCAGATTGAGGCAATAGACCCTAACTTCAGCGTTCCCCATAAAATTGAATCTATCTCGTTTGAGGAAATTAGGCAATTACTAACTGATGACCAAACAGTTCTTATTGAGTGGTACATTACTAGTGAAGCCATCTTTACATTCATGGTTACTCAGCAAGCAGAGTATCCTCGTGTTTGGCAATCTTCCTTGGCAGAAAAAACAGCTTTGTTGGATTGGATAAAAGAATATATCTCAGACTACGCTCACAATAAAAATCAGTGGCAGAGCCAATTATCAGAAAGCCTTCACGATTTAGCTCAAATCCTTCATGTTGATGACATCCTCAGTAGCTTACCTAATAGCTGCCAAAAATTGAAGATCGTTCCCCATCTTTTCCTCCACCTATTTCCCTTACACGCCCTTCCAATTGTTGATAAACGTTGTCTTTTAGACCGCTTTTCTAAAGGGGTAAGCTACGCGCCTAGTTGTCAAGTACTACAGGTGAGCCAAAAGCATCAACGTTCAAAATTTACCCATCTATTTGCTATTCAGAATCCCACTGAAGACCTAAGTTATAGCGATATTGAAGTGCAAACTATTCGGAAAATATTTCAACCGTATGATGATGTTCTCATTAAAAAAGCAGCTAAAAAAGAATTGATTGAAAATCGGCTGTTTGGCACCGCCAATTGTGTCCACTTTTCTTGTCATGGCTACTTCAACTCAGACATTTCTATGCTTTCAGCGCTCTTGCTGAATGATTCTCAAGTTCCTGCTGGTTCTAGCCACAATCCTCCATATTGTCTTTCTTTTCCGGATGGTAGTGCAATCGATTTGAGTAAATGTCTGACTTTAGGAGAAATCTTTGCACTCGATCTCAGTCAATGTCGTCTTGTTACCCTATCAGCCTGCGAAACAGGTTTTATCGATTTCCGCATCCTCAGCGATGAATATGTAGGTTTACCTAGCGGCTTTCTAGTTGCAGGAAGTCCCAGTGTAGTCAGCAGCCTGTGGACAGTAAACGACTTATCCACTGCATTTTTGATGATTCAGTTTTATCAAAACCTCCAAAAAGGTTTGGCTGTGGTTTTGGCAATTAATCAGGCTCAACTCTGGCTCAGGGATATCACAAAAGCTGAATTAAAAGCCTGGATAACAGCTAATTCCCTTCCACTTGACCCCGCAATGCGGCACAATCTCAATAAAAGATTGCACAAGTTGCAAGATGACCAAAAACCCTTCCAAGAGCCGTTTCATTGGGCAGCGTTCTGTGCTATCGGTCAGTGATGAAACACTATCGATACCAGACCCGATATTACCAGCCCCAGCTGCCCCAATCATGAACCAAATACCCCAGACGATGGCACTGCGTAGTCCCAGCCTTACCCTCTATGGGTTCCATCTCCGCAACAGCATCAATCAGGGACTAGAGCCAACCGTAGCAGCAGCACCTCGGTTGTGGGAGGAGTTAGTCGATTTGGGAAATGCCCTCCACATTGGGGAACTACAAACTCTACAACAAGAACTAATCTGTTATGAAGGCGATCGCTATTTCCCAGAAGCTGAAGATATTTGGGGCGCTGAATACACTAATCTATTACAAAATCAAGAACCAAGTCTACGGTTTCAAGTTCCTCCTCAAGCAGGCGGATTGAAGCTTCAGGGATTGTTCTCTCCTTTTCGTTTACACGATACCTATGCGATCGATCTGACCCTATATTCTCAAGATACTTTTACTCTACCACAATTAAATGATCTCAATCCCCAAAACCTGATCTTACAAAATATTCAGGCTTCTTTGGGACAAACCCTATTGCTGTTTGGTCAACCTCCAGAAACACAAGAAGGTAACTATCAAGCTTTAGCAGATGCTTGTGTCGCTCAATTATTTCCCAGAAAACAGGCAATCAATTTAGTTGATACAGGTTGTTTGTTAGGAAATCCGATTTGTGAGTATGAAAGTGGACTAACCAACCCAGCTAACAAACTTCATATCCTCGTGTGGTTGGAATGCCAGGATATGAATCCCAGCCACATGGATAGAGTAGCGGAAATCCTACTTCATCTGCTGTGGTGTCGCCATAAAATTCTCTATGTCTATCAACAGTCTCGCTGGTGCGTAAGTCAAGCCAAGAAACTTTACAGCAGTTTGGAGCAGTATATAAATAACTTTAGTCAAATTTCTGAAGCACAAAATAAGCGATCGCATCTGATACACTTACAGACTAAATTACAGCAGCTAGAGCTGGACTATGCTAATTACCTATCTGACTTGGAAGAACACCAAAAAACCATTGCTATTAATGAACTCAATTACAAAACTTACTTGGAGAGGCTAGAGAAGTTACCATCCACTAAGTTGAGTTTTGGTCAAGATTTTTTGCGGCACATCCGTAATAAGTTTCAAAGGCAAATTCAAGTAGACCTCGACTACCTGACGATTGGGCGCGATCGCCTGCAACATCTAAAGGCTACAGTCAAAGAAAGTATTGCTACTGAACCCGCTGCCAGCGAACCTCCCTATGGTAAGGAGTCTGGGGAACAGGAGCGTCAATTGGCACTGGTTTTGCCAAAAAAGCTACATTATTATGGGAATAATGCCTTACAAAGTAATATGCCTGGGATTCCTTCTGAAATCTATCCCCTACTGAAACAAGCTCTGTCGGATTGTGATCAATTCAAGAGTCACAGCCGACTATACGATTTCTTTGATGCCAATGATCCACTCAAACCTTGGTGCGATGATTTGCCAGAAGTTGATAATCGAACTGAAAGAGCAGAAAGGGTAATTGGCTTCCTAGTTAACGAACACCGAAGCGATACTCAAGAAAATGTATTGCTCATACTGCTACGTTTATTAAAAGACCAGATAAACTCGATTAAACCGCTTCATCACACTTTATCCAGTCTATTACAAGAACTCGTACCCGTACTTTCAGGTTCTAATAGCAACTCCAGCTCCAAAGTTGTACCTTTTTCCAAGCCAACTAATTCAGAGACTTCACCTAAAGCGGAATTGGCTCTAGAAGCTAACTTAAAACGCGAACCGATGCGTTTCACCGCCGCCGATGAAAAACTGTGGAATTGCACTCGTGCAGTTGCTCAGGTGAGCGTTCCTAAAATTGTTAGCGGGAGCAGGAAGAAAATTCCCACAGGTACAGGATGGTTAGTGACTCCCAACTTAGCATTAACTTGCTGGCACGTAATAGAAGCCAGAGACATCACAAAAGAGCGGCGAATTCGTGCGTCTGACCTCCAGAAACAAATTGCCAATAGTACGTTTACTTTTGACTTTACACAACCCGGTGAAGGGATTGAATATGGTCTAGAACAGCTCGAACATGAGGATGTTAATTTAGATTATGCGTTGCTGCGGTTGCGCGATCGCGAGGATCACCCGCTCGAAAAAAGGCGGTTCTTGACATTAGATGCAGATGTGCCCCTGACACTTCAAACTCAATTTTATGTAATCCAGCATCCCAAAGGACTGCCCCAGCAGCGCTCCGGCGGATTTTTTGTCGAATCTGCCTCAGATACCAAGATACTTCATAGTGCTCCCACCGAGGGCGGTACGTCAGGAGCGCCTGTGCTGAATGTCACTAACTTTCGAGTAGTGGCATTACATAATAGCGAAAATGAAGCTAAACACTACCGGCAAGCCACGACAATTAAAGCTATCTTGGCTGATTTAAAGCAACATCGCCCAAAATTGTACGATGAAATCGTAGCGGCACAAAACCCAAATCAGGAGTAAATTATGCCCACAGGTGCTAGTCAACCATTTTACCTACAAGACCAACCTACCCCTCCATCCCAACTTGAGCTAGACAACAGCTACTTTCTAGTCAAGCTGCACGATGCTCAAGCATTTTTTCAGGCTAATTTCCTAAAAAATGCCGATCTAGTGATATTTAGTTCTTCTGTTACCAGCTCTTTTCAACCAAATTCCTCTACCCAAAGTCTGCATAAAATATCGACAATTCAAAGAAATACTCCTTGTCGCTTGGGTCTTAGCACTAATTTAACTGACTGGTTGCCCGCCAAATCTGGTGACTCATTACGAATTAACATCAAGTATACGGTGTTGCAGGGTAGACCCATACAAAAGTTCGTAAACCATATGCAACAAGCCGATTTAGTCGCGAAGTTGTCTTTACGACCTGATTGGGCTGTGGCTGTTAAGGTGACGGATATCGTTGGCAAGTTATTGAGTTTTCTGGCACAGGAAGGGAAACAACAAGATTTGTTTCCCTTGGTGATGGATTTCAACGTAGCGGATTTAAGAGCAGGCTACTATCTTGTCTATGGTTCCCATAGCGATGAACTTTGGCCTCCACCTCAATTTCTGAAAATTGATGCGAATGAACGCTTAATAGATAACAGTTTTAAAAGTTCTCTTTCTCGTCTTTCTTATGCGGTCATTCGAGTCTTGGGAATCAAGAGATTGCGCCAAGAAGAGTTTCGCGATGAACCTTGGTGGCAACTATTACAAACGGTTAAAGAAAATATACTTAACACAGACCCTACTGATGAACGAGAACGCCGCGAACTATTAGATGAATGGTCTTTTTCCTTGCAGCAGGTTTCGGGATTAGCTTATAAGCGGCGGGAGTTTTTATTATCGGAAATTCAACAAATTCTTGCGGTTGCTCAAACAGAGGTGGAACAAAAATTAAGACCGCAAGTTACAGCCGAATCTTTTGATGCGGAAGATGAGCTTCCTGATGAATTGCAGGATATTCTAGGTGTAGAAACCGAGCAAGACTTGCACAATCTAGTCCGAGACTATCAGGATGCGTTAGAGGTATCCCAGCAATTGCTGAAGCAGTATGAACTGTGAGGAGATTGATTAGTGGAACTAACATCTGACCTGTACTCGAAATGCCTACGAGTCTTTTTAGACTGTCCGCCATTTAAAAATTATGACAGTCTTTGTAGATTTTGTACAGCACATAAAGAATTCTCTTTTGTAGTAGGGGATCTAGTAATAGATAACAGTCGATATCATTTAGTCATGAATAATTTATCTATCCTATGCAAAAGCGAACATCAAGAGTATGGTTTCATATTTCCCCTTTTTGTGAAAGCCTTGCGAAATGATTGTCATCCAGATAATGCCCGCTGGAGTAAAATTAATGATTTATATGTCGAAATTCAAGAAATTCAGGTTTTGCCTCAACCAACAAGTATTCATCAAAACCGACTCTTTGATGAACCTTGGTGGCAACTATTACAAACGGTCAAAGAAAATATACTTAACACAGACCCTACTGATGAACGAGAACGCCGCGAACTATTACATGAATGGAGTTTTACCTTGAAGCAGGTTCGTGAGTTAGCTCGTAAGCGGGAGTTTCTATTATCGGAAACTAAACAAATTATTGCGGCGGCTCAAACAGAGGTGGAACAAAAATTAAGACCACAAGTTACAGCCGAATCTTTTGATACAGATTACAATTTGTGAGGTAATTGATTTGTGAAGCTGCCAGCTACCCTGTATTGGCAATGCCGGAAATTATTTTTAAAGTGCGCTCAGTTTGAGGAATATCGGAGGCTTTCTGACTTTTGCAACCCTCAAGAAGAACTCTATTTTTTGGTGGAAGACATAGTGCAAGAAAAAACGCGGGGAGCCTTAGTTGAATCTTGTTTAAACCTTCTTACACAAGCCGATGAAAGTGGAGATATTTTGCTTATATTCGTAAAAGCTTTGCAGGATAGCTGTCATTCAGGAAGAACTCTTTGGAGCGAACTGAATGACCTGTACGCTCAAATTAAAGCGCATCAGGAAAAGTATCACTTGTGTCAACCATCAATATATTCTTATAATGAAAATCGAATTTTTAAATCGATTCTTGAAATTGACTTTGACGAACAACAAGATGAGGTAACAAAAGCTATAGAGTTGCAAAAATCTCTCAAAAGAACAGCCGCATTTCTGATTCACGGCGAGGAAAAGTTTGGGCAAGAAACTTTAGTTCATCGACTCTCTCAATTATCAGAGTTGCGGAACGGTCGTCGTATCAAGATTAAAATGACTGGTATGGGTGAGGTTTCCGATTTATGGAATGCAGTTGCTACTTCTTTGACGGGTTCCAAGCAGGTAAGGAACTTGTCGCTAGATGAAGTGATGCCTTTAATTAGTGAATGTTTGCAAAGTCAGCATTTAATTTTTATATTTACTGAAGTTCACCGTACTTGTATCGGGTTTCTGCCTGAATTAATCGAACATTTTTGGCGACCGATGGTAGATATAGTTAATTTAAAGGAAACTTACTTGGTCATGTTTCTAGTGGATAATAAGGGAAAGGTATGTAAATCGGGAATGCCTTTAGCTTGGCAAATTTGTCAGCAAGAATACCCCAAAGTTCCCCTCCACTTACCTCCAACAAACAGATTTTTACAGAAAAAGCTGTATCAATGGCTGCGAATGGCAATAGCCGCAGAAGTCGTACCGGAAAGTTTATCCGTCGAGACGTTACTTCAAGAGTCTCAAGGTGGTGTCCCAGAACTTGTTTATCAAAGAATTTGTCACTACTGTGGTTGTAGTTGGGAAGGAGGATTGGCAAAATGGTTGATTCAGTGATTCCTCGCGTCTATACGGGTACAAAGCAACCGTCTCCAGAAGAGCGAGAACTTTATGGAGTTCAGCCTTATTACCCTTCAGAAGAGTTGATTGAAGCAGTCAACCTGACTATCTTTTTACAGAAACGTCCTCTATTGCTGAAAGGCGAACCTGGGTGCGGGAAAACGAGACTGGCAGAGGCAGTAGCTCGCGAGTTAGGATTACCTTATGAAGCCTGGTATATCAAGTCTACAACTAGAGCTAAAGATGAATGCTATACTTACGATGCAGTCGGTCGCCTTCACGATGCTCAACTGGCACAATTTGATAGCGAACAACGCTCTAAAGTAAAAAATATCGGTGAGTACATTAAATTAGGTTCTTTAGGTCGTGCTTTTCAAAACGAGCAGCGGACTGTACTACTAATTGATGAAATAGATAAAGCCGATATTGATTTTCCCAACGATTTGCTACAGGAGTTAGATGAGAGGCGGTTTACCATCCAGGAAACGGGAGAGGAAATTAAGGCAAAGCAGCCGCCGATTATATTTATTACCAGTAACGACGAGAAAGATTTACCAGATGCCTTTTTACGCCGTTGCTTGTTCCACTATATCGAATTTCCTTCTGAATCGGACTTGGTGAAGATTCTTAATGCTCACTTTCCCGATTCGTCATCAGCAGCCATTGATGGGGCAGTGTCCAGCTTCCACAAACTCCGACAACAGATGGAAAAAGACAGTAGTAGAACTGGGAAAAAGGTGAGTACCAGCGAGTTAATTGATTGGTTTACTATCTTGCGACAATATCCTGAAGACGAACTATTAGCAAAGCTCAATGGAAAACTTCCTTTTGCTGGGATGTTACTCAAATCTTGGAGGAGTTATCGAAACTACTTAAGCACGCCAGGGGAGGAGAAAAAATGAATCCTGCTGATGTGCCTTTACTGAATGTTTTGCTGAGCCTTTTTAAGGAGTTGCGAAAGTGGGGTCTTCCTCTGGGAGTGGAAGAGTATATGTTGGCGGTACAGGCATTACAAGCTGGGTTTGGTATCGGCGATCGCAACTCCCTAGAACGACTTTGCTGTACCCTGTGGACAAAATCTGAAGTAGAAGCTCGTTTGTTGAAACGACTGCTTGATGAGGTAATAAAGCGACCGGTGGAAATCTCTAAATCCACCACGACTGAATCGCCACAAACAGTTCCAGAAACATCTCAGCAATCTCAACCTCAAACCTCAGCAACGGAACCAGAAAAACCTGCCACTTCTGCTACACCTTCACCGGTTTCAGCAACATCAGAATCATCCTCATCTGAAGCTCCATTAGAAGAACCTGCTCAAACTGCATCTCAAACCACTTCCCCTGCTGAAATTCCCCTCAACATAGACGAACCAGAACAGGTAATTCAAGCTATCCGGCAAAGTGAACCTAACAGCTTAGAAATGAGCTACTACCGCCAAAATTCAGTCGATGAATACTTGCCAGTAACCCCTCGACAGCTCAAGCAAAGTTGGCGTTTTCTCCGCCGTCGAGTGCGGGAAGGTTCTCTAGAAGAACTGGATGTGGAAGGTACGGTAGAAAAAATTTGTCAGCAAGGGGTTTTACTAGAACCCGTGATGATGCCAAGCTATAAAAACAGAGCGGAACTCGTATTACTCGTTGACCAAGGCGGCTCGATGGTGCCTTTTCATCATTTATCCCGTCAATTAATAAATAAAGCGCAGCATGGTGGAAATCTCACTAAAATTGGTGTTTACTACTTTTATAATTATCCGGGAAAATATTTATATACTGACCCCAATCGGCTTAAATATCAGCTAGTTACAGATATTTTAGAAGCAATGGATAGCAGAACAGGGGTACTAATCGTCAGTGATGCAGGAGCAGCACGAGGAAACTTGAATGAAGCACGAGTGGAATATACGGTAAAATTCCTCGAACAGCTTGAGCAGTCAGTACGTTATTATGCCTGGTTGAATCCCATGCCTAACGATAGCTGGCAGGATACTACTGCTGGCGATATTGCCCGTTTCGTGCCAATGTTTGAAATGAGCCGCGAGGGATTGAATGCGGCTATTAATACTTTGCGAGGACGTTATATTTATTGGGAGCGTCCTGATCGGGGGAGGGTGCAATAATGATGAGTGAAGCGAGTACCACAGATTATGAAATTGCTGTCGAGCGAGTTGTCGGATTTCTTCAACAATTCGATCACGCACATTTCTACTTAGCTTGTCATGCTGCATTTCCACTGGTAATCACGCCCGACTTACTTTACCGAATATGGTTGCGCTTTGTACCCCAAGCACCTTGGACAGCAGTTGCTCGCGTACTTCTATCTCGTTTGTGTCGTGAGGTAGGGTATGAGCTTTACGAAATGGACATTGCGGTTCGCAATTTGCTGTTAGCAGATCTCAAGGATAATGAGGAATTTAATCAAGAAAAGCCCAGATTAGAAGAATTAGCAGATTTTTTGACCAGCTATGTAACCCAACAGTTTGCTGAGGACAATCCTCATACAAACAATTTAGCACAGGCACAGTCCTGGACTGCCCTTGCCTATACTAAACCAGAGCAACTTAGCCGCAAATTATTAGAGGCAATCGAGCAGAAGTTGCAACAGAAAAATTGGAAAGAGTTATTTCGCTTATCCTCATTAGTAGAAACTTTTGCCGAACCCCTAGCTGAATTTGCTCCACTATTGATTACTTACGCTCGTGGAATGGCGAATTTTACGGTTGGAGATGAAGAAGGTGCTACAGAGCAATTCAGCAAGTTACCAAGACGCGATCGCCTGGTGGATATTGACGGAATAAGTTTGTCAATTCCTGATGAAGTACCTCTAACTACAGTAGAACTAGATTTCTTACAAAGGTTGCTACAGGTCATTTCAAATAGCAATGACAATCTTGAAATGGTCTACCAAATTTTACACGAGAACTCAGATAAACTTGATACCAGCTCCACTGATTCATTGCGTGAATATGCAGAAAATTTTATTAGAATAGAAGAACTGGAGCAAGCAAGAGCCATTGCTAAAAATATTACAACTCTCAGTTATATACTACTCCAGTTTCCCTTGGGAAGTAGGGCAAATAACTTAGAGATTGCTATTACTGGTTACGAAATTACTTTAGAGGTTTACGCCCGCAAAGCTTTTCCCCAAGACTGGGCAAAAACCCAAAATGACCTGGGGATCGCTTACAGAAACAGAATCAAAGGGGATAAAGCCAACAATATAGAAGTCGCTATCTCGGCTTTTTTAGCTGCTTTAGAGGTTTACACCCGCGAGGCTTTTCCACAACAATGGGTAGGTATCCAAAATAACTTGGGGAATGCTTACTCAGACAGAATCAGAGGGAGTAAAGCCAAGAATCTAGAAGCCGCTATTTCGGCTTTCCGAGCCGCTTTATCGGTCTCTACCCGCGAGGCTTTTCCACAACAATGGGCAAGTATCCAAAACAACCTGGGGAATGCTTACTTAGACAGAATCAGAGGAGATAAAGCCGAGAATCTAGAAGCTGCTATCTCAGCTTATCAAGCCGCTTTATCAATCTCTACCCGCGAAGCTTTTCCCCAAGACTGGGCAGAAACTATAAATAACCTTGGTTTTGCTTACAAAAACAGAATCAGAGGGAATAAAGCTGAGAATATAGAAACCGCTATCTCGGCTTTTCAAGATGCTTTAGAGGTTTACACCCGCGAGGCTTTTCCCCAAGACTGGGCAGAAACTATAAATAACCTTGGTCTTGCTTACAAAGACAGAATCCTAGGGGAAAAAGCTGAGAATATAGAAACCGCTATCTCGGCTTTTCAAGATGCTTTAGAGGTTTACACCCGCGAGGCTTTTCCCCAAGACTGGGCAGAAACTATAAATAACCTTGGTCTTGCTTACAAAGACAGAATCCTAGGGGAGAAAGCTGAGAATATAGAAGATGCAATCTCGGCTTTACGATCTGCTTTAGAGGTATACACCCGCGAAGCTTTTCCTCAAGATTGGGCAGCAGTTCAGAAAAATTTGGGTACTGCATACAGCAATCGCATTCGAGGCGAAAGAGCAGAAAATGTGGAAATTGCTATTGGTTGTTTCCTTGGTTCATTAGAAGTATACACTCATGAAGCATTCCCTCAAAACTATCTAGAAACTTTATTTGACCTGGGGCTTGCTTATCAGTCTAACCAACAATTTCGTGATGCATATAATACCCTTGCTAAGGCTATTGAAACTCTAGAATCTGTTCAAGGAGCGATATTACCCAGCTTTAGCAAAAATATTTATCAAAGCATGGTTAAAAGCTGCCTCAAACTAGGCTATACTGACAAAGCTGTTGAATACGTTGAGCGGAGTAAAGCACATAGCTTGGTCAAACTCTTTACCAACTACAATCTCTATCCAAAAGGCAATATTCCAGACTCTGTTCTGAATGAGTTAAAACACCTGCGTTTGGAAATTTCTAGAGAACAGCTACGGCTTGAAGCTAAAAATAAACATGGAAAGAGGTGAAAGATATGGCAGCAGGTGGTCGTCGCGATAGTCCCCTCACGGCGAAAGAAGCCAAGGATGCGATCGAAAATACAGTGCGAGAATCTATTCCGCCTGGAAAAAAACCAGTTACTCAAGCTACTCAGACTAGACTTGCTCAATTGCAGCAACAGTTAGATGACTTAATTAATCGTGAAATTTTACCAATCGATCCAAGCTTCAGTCTCACTCAAAAGATTGAGCCCATATCTTTTGAACAAATCCAATCTCTTATAGATGAAGACACTGCTATTTTAGAGTGGTATCTCGGAGATGACAATTTTCTGGTTTTCATTATCACCCGTCAATCTGAATCTCCAATAGTTTGGCAATCTTCTTCTGAGGATAATTCAGCACTAATGCATTGGGCTAATGAATATTGGCATAATTACTATGAAGACCAACAAGCATGGCAAGAACAACTGTCACGCAGGCTGGAAAATTTAGCCCATATCTTACATCTGGATGAGATATTGGACTACTTGCCGGAAACTTTCGACCAGCTAATTTTAATTCCCCATCGCATCCTTAACTGTTTTCCTCTTCATGCTCTTCCCCTTGCAGATGGGTCATGTCTACTTGACCGTTTTTTCGGTCGCGTTCGTTATGTCCCTAGTTGTCAGCTGTTACAATTGATTCAAACTAGGCAACGTCCTGAGTTTACCAACTTTTTAGGCATCCAAAATCCTGGCGACAATCTACCTTTCGCTGATTTGGAAATAGAAATGATTAAGGGATACTTTCCCTCTGTAAATGTTTTAGCTAGAACTGCTGCGACCAAGGATGCACTGAATAATCAAACACTCAACTCTGTTCATTGTCTGCATTTCTCTGGTAACAGCGCATTTAATAGATATTCCCCTCTACAGTCAGCTTTATTCCTAGCAGATAGTCTTATATCTACTATTCCTGCCAATTCCAATCCCAGCCAGTATTGGACATTAAGTGAAAATGCGGCCATTGACCTTAGCAAATGCCTTACTGTAGAAGAAATTTTTCAGCTCGACTTGAGCCAATGTCGTTTAGTTAACCTTTCTGCTTGCGAAACAGCTCTAACCGACTGGACAAGTGCTAGTGACGAGTATATTGGTTTTCCCAGTGCTTTTTTATTGGCAGGTAGTGCAAGCGTAGTTGGCAGTCTTTGGGCACCCAGCGACTTATCCACAGCTTTATTGATGATTGAGTTATATCGGAATCTACAATTAGGTTCTACAGTGGAAGTTGCCCTTAACGAAGCTCAAATATGGCTCCGAGATATTACTAAAAGAGAACTCGAACAATGGATAGTAAAGCAATTACAACTACCTCCAGCAGTTAAGATGAATCTGCGTCGTCGTCTTTATCAATTTGAGGATGATGCCCAACCATTTCGGGAACCTCTCCACTGGGCGGCATTCTGCGCTATAGGTCAATAGGAGTAAAAAAATGGCACTATCCCCTTACGAAGAAACTATCCTAGATTTTGTCTACATTGCTGAAAAACAACCCGAACTATTCACAGCAAAAGACCGTGCTGATTTAGCCCAATTGGTAGCAACCCTCCCAGAGGACGTGGAAGAAATATCCAATCAGATCGCACTCTGGTGCGAAAGCCATCCCCACATCCTAGATGCCATTTTTGACCTACCCGTTGAAGAATCAGCCAGCCTTCGAGCAGCAGGCGGTCGCGATACTTCCCTTACAGGTAAAGAGAGCAAGGACGCGATCGAAAACACAGTTCGGGAGAGTATTCCTCCCAAAAACTCAAACTCCCCTCCGCCTAAAACAAAAAGCGCTGACGATACCTAAACAGATCTCAAGCTCAAATACAGAAGAGAATTTGGTTGATATAGGGTAATCAGTCTGTATCAACCGGATTTGGTATTAGAATGTTGTTCAACTTGGCGATTCTTCATACAGTTTTCTTCCCTTGACTTCGGTCACCCAACCATTGTTACTAAGGGAATTTCGCAATTCCTGAATCTGGTAATTTCCATCAAATACCCCATACCCAGTTAGGGAAAAATTGTTACCAAGCTTAACTCTACCGTCTCCTTCTATTGCGAATTCAACAAGCCTGCTTAGGGAGTTAGAGCGCCTCCACAAAGCTCTTGCTCCTAGCCTTGCTTGCTCAAAATCTTCATAAACTATAGAACCCTTGAGGGTATCTGTGGAAAATACAAAGTCATCCAATAGGATAGCAGTTTCTCCGTTAGTTCCATATTCTGCTTGAAATGATTGATAAGTTCCGTTATTGCTTTGAGTAAACCTGAGTGATGGACTTTGTAGGATATCGTCTTTGTCAAAATCCCAAGTGTTCGTAGCATTATCTAGGAGTTCCCAGCTTTGGAAATAAATTCTACCTTGGTCATCGAATCGGAAAACATGGTCAAAATCTCTTGCTAAGTCCATGAGAAATTCAAGATCTGACTTGTCCTTCTGTTCCCAAGCCGTAAAGTTAATATTTTCTCTAATGCCGCTCACTCCTAGGCTGTGTTCTGTTGCGATCGCAGATACTATTCCCCCTAAACTCAGATTGCTAAATGTCCGAGTCTTTTTAGTCCTCAAAGCCAGGTTCAAAGGTCTGTTGATGGCTTGCAGATTAATAACATCTGGTGGTGAGGATAGCTCCACTCTATCCAAGTAGAACCTACCTGGGGATAACCTTCTGTCAGGGGTGTGATTCTCATAGAATAATTCTACATCAAGGCTATCCCCAATACCATTAAACATAGGGTCTTGCTGGAATTTCATCTCATCATCTCGAATTTTCAAAGCAACAGATGTGGCGGCGTCTGTTAACCTTTGGGTAATGCTAATATCCAGTACAAAGCTTCTGATGAAACCTGAGATGTCCAGATTGGATGTATTGTAGATGATTGAAAGGTAGGGTCTGAGAGGCATTTAGAGAATTTAGAATTTAGAATTTAGAATGGATTAGCTTGGAGCGACATAGTGTTCAATTAACTGTACTCTGATGTCAGCCATGATAATTGTTGAGCCGTTCATTTTGGCATAATTTATTTCTAGATTTTCAAAAACATAATTACCTAAAGACTTAGTTCCAATCTTCAACTCAAACACTCCAGCCTCCATATCGTAGAGAAACTGCAAGCCAGCCAATTGGCTATCAGGAGAAGTTGGAGGGTCAGAAAAGTCATCTCGGTGGAACCTAGCCCTAATTTCAGCAGTTTTTAATCCGTATCCTAAGAGCTGCGATCGCGACTTTCCTCTAATAGTCTTCAACTCTGCTACTTGACGTTGCTGATTGGTTTCAATAGCCAAGACTTGGCTTTCTCGGAAACCGAAAGTGTTAGTACTGTCTGATAGTGTTGCCAGGATTGTCATGAAAAATTTAGAATTTAGAATTTAGAATTTAGAATTTAGAATTTAGAATTATTTTTGACTCTTAGTATTTTTAATGATTGCATGAATGATAGCAATTAATTCGTTGGATTCGTTTAGTATAGGTAGCAATCGTGCTTCTAGTTGTTTCTCTGTAGCGATTAAGATTTTCAACCAATAATTTGTCTCTCGTGCTTCCTTGAGAGCAATAGTCATTTTATGAATAAAGTCTGGTTTACTTTCTGCATTTTGTGCTTCCTCAACATTAGCTCCAATACTTGTTCCAGAGCGGATTAACTGCTTGCTGATATCATATCCAGTCCCACCATTCTCTCTCAAGAATTTACATAGATTGACTATTCTTATACTAAAATTTAGCGTTCTTTCCTGTATATCTTTTTTTTACCATGTTTCAAATGTTGTGATAATTTCTTCCCCAATTCTAAATTCTAAATTCCCAATATTGTGATAATTTCTTACCAATTCTAAATTCTAAATTCTAAATTCTAAATTCCAATCTGCCGCGCCGTCCCGTCACCCGTTCAATTAAATCCAAAAACTGCTCATCCCTGGACTCCAAAGCATTAATTATTGCTTGAGGATCAGCGCTACTGTTAATGGTTATATTGGGCTTATATTCAATATTGACAATATCACCATTATTACTCCCAGAAGAAGCAGAAGTAAATTCTCTCCGGATATCCCCTGCAACTGAATGGGTTGCTCGAACAGGAAGATGTGCTGATTGTTTAATACCCTTACTTATTGTGCCCATCATGCCCTGTCCTACGGTATCAATATCACTCAATGCCCCCCATTTAGCAGGAGAAGATGGCAGCAAACCACGGATACGAGTTACCATATCCTGGACTGCCTCAATCGGAGCCGAAGCAGCGGCAATAATACCTTGAGCAAAGTTACCGACTAATGAGCGTCCCGCCGCCAATGCTTGACTGGGTAGCGCCTTGATAGCAGCAATCACCTGATTTGCCATCGATTGTGCTTGGGAGACGACTTCACCAACCCTGGTTCTCACAGCATTTACTATTCCCCCAAAGGTTTCAGTAACATACTGTTTAACTTGGACAAACCTGAACTTAACCTCGGTTACCCAGCTAACAATGGTAGCTTTAACTGCACCAAAGACAGCGGCGGTAGTATCTTTGAGTGCCTCCCAATTAGTAATAACTTGGGTTACAGCAAACCCCACACTAGCTAATGCTGCCACACCCAAAGCCACCGGAGCAGCGAGCGCACCTATAGCCACACCAGCACCAGCTACCACAGGAGCCAAAGTAGTAAAGGTAGTAATCAAACCTCCTACAGCAGTTGCTACGGTTCCCGCCACTACTAAAAATCCCCCAGCAGCAGCGGCAACTCCAGCAAAGGCTACCCCAACTGTTACAATCCTGGGATGGGCTTGGGCAAAGTCGGCAAAACCAATAATTACCGGTTGGATTGCTAAGAGTGTGTTATTCAGTGCAGGTAGGATAGCTGACCCTATGGTAATGCCAATCTCCCTAAAGTTATTTCCCAGCAGCTGTAGTTGATTAGCAGTGGTTGCACTCCTAGCTGCGAACTCATCCTGTAAACTGGTGGCAGTCTTAGCGCGATCGCCCGCTAATCCGAGTGCCTGTTCAAGTACATTGAGGTTAGTAGTAACCAGGGAAATATCATCCTGGTACTCGGAGCCAAATAATTCCAACAGTATTTTAGGTCTTTGAGCCTCATCCAGTTGTTGAATCCTCTTGAGAAAATCAACAATTGACTGGGAACCCTTCTCCCTCACACTCCTTTCCAACTCCTCAGCACTCAACCCAATGGCTCCCAATGCCTCCCTAAATCCTTTACTTTGTCCCGTAGCTGTCTGCATCTTAGTCAACAAAGCATTAATCCCTGTCGCCGCCACTTCTGGAGGCTTACCCAGTGCAATAAACGCTGACGATAAAGCCGCTGCTTCTGAGCCTACTAATCCAAAAGTCTTGGCAGTACCACCAATTCTTTGAAGAGTGTTGACAATCTCTGGAGCCTTAGCTGCCATATTATTGGAAAGATGATTAACAGCTCCCAGCAGGTTCTCAATCTCATCGATGCCCACTCCCATAATATTGGAAATCTTACCAATTGATTCCCCAGCCTGAGCCGCCGTAATATCAAAAGCGACACCAGCCTTAGCAGTGATTTCCGTGAAGCGTAGCAACTGTTTTTGAGGAATACCCATCTGAGCACCCGCTGCTGCTATTTGTTGTAAGCCTGTAGCAGCAATAGGGATATCGCGAGACAGCTTGAGGATATTCCCTGAAAACGACTTAACAACCTTATCAGATGCATTTATTACCTTATTTAAATCCGCTGTCGCCTCCTCAAAAGCCAAAGCTTCCTTAACCGCTACCCCTAACCCAGCAGTAATCGGAACCGCGATCGCCGCCCCTGCACCTACAGCAGTTCCACCGATACTACTCAGTTTACTAGAAAGAGCATTAGCTTTACTCTCTATCTGTTGGAATCCAGATAGAGCACCCTGAACATTGGCGTTAAATCTAATAGTCTCGGTAATTGCCATCTGATGATTAGGTGTTAGGGATTGAAAGTAATGAGTAATGAGTAATGAGTAATGAGTAATGAGTTTAGAACTCACTCATTCTTCATTCTAAATTCTAAATTCTAAATTCTTCATTCTTCCTTCAATAACGCTATTCCTTGCTCTACCCAAAACTGAGTATCTTTCATCTTCCCTAATCCCCGTAAATCATTCAAGTTCCAGCCCAAATATTTCAGCAGAAACAGTAAATCTAGGGGACTGGGGAAAACATAAAATTTATCCAGTTCATTAGCGCTACTGCTCCCCCATAGCCTATCCCTTCTGGTTCAGTAAAATCTTTCTCCTCTATCGCCTTGCC